>JAISVU010000404.1 GCA_031271375.1 Clostridiales bacterium
GCGATAAAACCCGCGATAGTCGTCGTCGCGCTCTTTATCTTCCTGGGCGTTTGGAATGACGTTTTACAGCAGACCGTTTATATCACGAAACCCGAAATGTATACAATCGCGCTGGGCCTCAAGCGCTTTAACGGCACCTACGGCGTGGACTGGAAATACGCTATGGCTTCAACATGCCTCAGTATTATACCGGGATTGATTGTATATTTGATCGGCCAGCGTTTCTTTGTTGAGGGGATCGTATTAACGGGGCTTAAAGATTAATACTGTAGATACATTTCTTGCGTTCGCCCCTTTGATACATTTCGTTATCTTCCGGCAAGTCGGCCACAGCTTCAAGTATGCACCCCGCGTACTCGCAAGTCTTTCTTGAGGCGTAATTATCGGGATTGCATGTTATGTACAAACGTTTCATTCCGTGTTTCCCGGCCAGGCCGAGCAGCAGCAGGCAAGCCTTTCCGGCGTAATGATTGCCCCTAAAGGGTTCATATACCTCATAGCCGATATGACCGCCGTAGTAAAGATTCTCATTATCACCTGCACGTAAGCTACATTTACCGGCTTCCGCGCCATTTTCAATCAGGCATATCTTGAAGTGGTAGGCCGGAACCCAGCCCTTTTCCGGGTCGGCGTCCGACGTCCGTTCCAGTTTCAAAAAAAGCTCGTCCGAACGTAAATCGTTTGTGTCTAGGAACATCTGTTCCTCTCCTTTAATGACATGATTTACAGCGGTTTTATGGATAACCCCCCGGCATCGTAAACCGCGCATGTACCCGGCTCGATCAAGGATACCGCGTGAATAGGATCGAAGGCCTTGCGCGACGTGCCGAAAACCAGCTCATCCCCCAGCGCATAATACAGGCTTGCGCCTCCCCGGCTCCTAAATAAGACGAGTCTCTTCTCCGACGTCATAAAAAAGGCTCCGGCGCACGGACAGGACATCTTGAGCGGCATTAAAACCCCCGCTTTCCGCACGGCGGAGCAGAGCTGATCCTTTGGACACAGCAGGCCCGAGTGGAACAGGTAGTAGACGCGGTCTTCCTCACGCAGGTAATAATCGCAGGCGGGTATCGGCACATAGGAGTTCTGCACAAAAGCGCCCGTATCCTCCAAAACGTCGAAACCGCAATGGCAGCAGCCGCCCAAAACCCCGGCCATGCGCCATAACCGGTTCGTCGCGGAACCAATATCGTTCAAATAATTAACGGAATAATTGACAAACCCGGCAAATCCGCCCATACTGTCCACCCGCAGTACCCTGGATTAGTTACATATTATTCGCGGGGTGAGGGATTTGATATAGGTAATAAGTATAAGGGGTTATTCATAATAGAAAGCGTTCTCGATATGCCGTACCGTTATATTGCCCATTTTATAGACTTCGGCAACGTCAAAACGGAAATTTTCGCATAAAGGCTCTCTCTTGCTTATGTAATGCTGGGCTGTTTTGATAATGGCGCGCTGCTTCTTTAGCGTAACGGCTTCGGCGGCATAACCCATTTTTTCGGACTGGCGCATCTTCACTTCGATAAAAGCCATAATACCGCCGTCCATAGCGATAATATCTATTTCGCCGTATGGGCATCTATAACCCTTTTCGACAATAACATAACCCTTTGAGCGCAGATAGCCCTCGGCGATCGTCTCCCCGTATCCGCCCTTTGTGAATTGCAAATTCCGTTTATCAAAGTTATGGTCAGACATGGGGCTGTACGCTGCGTTTAAGCGCCTCAAGCCTGTCCAGGTCCGAAATATAGATTAGCACCTGCGCCACTATCTCATAAAGCTCAGGCGGTATATTGTCCCCAAGATCCAGTCTGGTAAGCTCCTCCGCCAGTTTCGCGTCCTGATATACGGGAATATCGTGATCCTCGGCGTTGTTTATGATACGCTCGGCAACAAAGCCTTCGCCCTTTGCGACGACCTTAGGCGCGGTATCTCCCTGATCATACTTTAGGGCGACAGCACGCTGCTGTTGTTTTGGCCTTTTCCCAAATTCGTTCATCTTAGCACCTTAAATCAACCGAATACTTGGTTATGCTCCCGTGCTGCTCCCCCGGCATAAATGTTACGTCCGAAGCCTCGCGGAGCCTGTTGAAGCTCAGGCCGCCGACTTTAAACCCCGCTTGAGCCAGCGCGTCGTTGAGCCTATAAATCCCGCCGCCTAAGACCCCCAGAATCTTCAATGTTTCGGCTTTAAACGCAAGGGACACCGTTTTATCCCTTCTTGTGACAAATACCTCCACATGCCCCAGCTCATTATAATCCATCGCAATAAGCGCGCTTTGCCCCAATTCGGGATTTTTTCTCATTGGATTACGGAAGACATGGAGCTCCGCCTCGTTCTCCGTATATACCGTTTGGAACGGTATCTGCAAGAATTCCTTACCATGCCGGATATGGTTCATAAACTCCAAGCCGTCGCGAATATCCTGTATGCTCTTTTCAATGCGCGGGTCGCCGCCGCGCTGACGCACTGCGGCTTGCAGCAAAGCCGTGGCCCGCTCCAGTTCTTTATAGGTTCCAGGCAGGTCTTTGAGCCCTGTTTCTTCAAGATTGGTGAGGAACTTCTCTTTAACCTTATCTTTAATGTCTGCTAATATGCCGTTTTCTTTTTCCTGCGCCGGCGGAGCTTCTTCAGTCTGTCCGTCTGGTATTTCATCCTCCGCAGTTGCTTTAACGGTTCGTTGGACATCGGGTTGTTCGCCGGAGGTAAAAACAATCTCCTCCGGCACATAATCGGTAATCTCGTCCGCAAGCTCATCCAAAACCGGGCTTTCCCCGCTTATAATCCTCAGCGTCTCTGTTAAACCGTCGTCGAAAGACAGCAGACGCAGATATTCTTCTTTTACATTAGCATCCGGCAGATTGTTAATCGTCTCTATTAATTCTTCCAGGTTTTTTCCCAAGCTGAGGGTTTTATTCATCAAGCCCTCCAGCGTCTCCAGCGTCTTTGGCTCCGCCGGAAAACCTTCGTTTATCAAGAATTTTATCTGCCCCATATTCAGCTTGGGATTACTGTACATAAAGAAAGCGGCTTTTTGCAATGTCTCGGCGTCGATAGGCATTCCGCTCCGCACGAGGCTCATTGCGAGTTTTATATTCTGATCCGTAACGGGCATGTCTGCGGCAATAAGAGCTTTGCGGATGACGCCGTTAGTCACGAGGGCCTGGCCTTCGGCGGCATCGGGGCGTACCATTTCCAGCAGTATCTTGCCCTTAAATATTTCCGTTACCTGAAAAATCGCGCTGTCGCCAATATGGGCGTCAGGGCTGTTTAATGTGCGGGCTTGGAACGTGGCCCCGTTATCCAATCTCAGCGTTATTGAATCCGGCGTGACGTTGACAATGCCCGCCCTGAAGCGGTCCCCCGGCGCGAGGTCTCCAGCGCTGACCGCGCCTGTCTTAACGGCGGAGCCCAGCGAACCGGTTTTATAATCGGCCTTGTTTGATGTGAGGTTATTTGTGGGTTGGTTTATTTCGGTGACTATTTTCATAACAAGCACCTTGCAGATTAAAGCTCATTCTATGGATCGGGCAAGGCCCGAGCCGGGACAGCGCGTCGTAATGCTCCTTCGTTCCGTATCCCTTATTGCGGATAAACCCGTAACCGGGATAAGACGCGTCATACCGCGACATCAACGCGTCCCTTAAGACCTTAGCCACAATGGACGCCGCTGCGATTGAAACGCTCTTTCCGTCGCCGCCTATTATCGGCTCCATCCTTAATTCTATATCGGGGAGAAACCTTCCGTCAATAAGGGCAGCCTGCGGCTTTATATTCAATCCGTTCAAAGCCTTGCCCATGGCCGTCAGCGATGCCCTCAAGATATTTATGCTATCTATAACATCGGCTCCCGCCGTTTCAAACCTCACTGCCAGGGCCTTTTCCAATATCTCGGCACATAAAGCCTCTCTGCGGCCGGGGCTCAGTTTTTTCGAATCGTTTATACCCTTTATAATGACCCCTCTCGGCAGGATAACCGCAGCGGCCGCCACAGGCCCGGCAAGACAGCCCCTCCCGCATTCGTCCGCACCGGCAATGTAGTGATAGCCCAGTTCATAATATTTCTCTTCGTAGGCAGACAGTACCGCCAGCCTCTTTATCTCATCTTCTTCACTAACTATCTTCATTGTCTTCTTTATCTTCTCTTATAGCCGCCGCGATAGGCGTATAAGCGCCTCGCTTTTTATCGAAGGCCCGGATTAATAAATAAGCCGCCGCCATGCACGCAAGCCCAATGACAAGCGCCAGCGCTTCGGCCTTATCCGAACCCTTAAAAAGATAAATCCCGGCCAGTACCCCCGTAACAAGCCCCGCAAGCGGCCCTCCGTACATGATAACCGAAGCCCGCAGCAGATACCCGTCTCTTAGCTCCACTTCAACCCTGTCGCCGATTTTGGCGCCGCAGCGGTTTTCGGCCTCCATTACCATTTCGGTTTCCGTGAGGCCCGCTAGGCAGCGCTTGCAGCCTTCGCAAGCCGCCCCGCGTTTTAGGTTTAATGTGAGCATACCATTGTCATCATTTATCGCTGTTACCGTTCCAATTTCGCCCATAATTTTTACTTTTCGCTTTCCTTAGCGATTTCCTCTACCTTATCAAGGGTTAAGCCGGTTATTCGGCTCACCCTATCATAAGACATACCGTCGAGCAGTAGGTTCATTGCTATTTCTATCTTGCCTTCTTCTCTGCCTTCTTCTCTTGCCCCTTTTATCCGGGATCTTTCATCGCGCAGCGCCTTTTCCCTTGCCTCAATTATCATACGGGATCGTTTGTCTGAGTTCAATTCAAGTAATTGCTCCGCAGGCTTTTCCATTATTGGGTGCTCTTTAACCAACATATTCAATGCCTCCTCACTGTCGGCCTCAATAAACTTCATCCACTGCCATAAATCCGTCCCGTCAAACTGGGCGGGGAGTTTTGGTATCTCCAGGGTATGTATCTCCAGTATATTCGTTAACCGCGCACCGGTAACAGGGTCACAAATAAAAAACTTCTGATGATACACATCATTTTCATGGAATAGTGTGTCACACATTATAACTATAGAAATTACTTTATTCAACTCATCGTAGTTCTGTCCCTTACCAAGCTGTTCAACAATCAGCTTCGCCACATAGAACGCAATCCTTTCGCGCATGTCCGGCATTAACATAACTTGAATCTCAATATTGACAATAGAACCGCTTGAGGTAGTCAGCTTAACATCTAGTATTCCTGACTTCTCATCTTTATAATCCGGTACCAATAATGGATCGATAATTGTTATTCCCGCATATTCGCTGTCATCCAGATCCAAAATGGCTTTAAGCAGTCTTATCAGGTGTTCTCTGTTACGTTCGTCCGCAAAGAACAGCTTGAACGCCAAATCGTTATGCACCGAATAAAACTTCTCGCCTTTCAGCACTGATTCTCGCATATCGTCCGCCACGTAAACACCTCTGGGTTCTCGGCCCTCGGCTCCGGGTTCTAAAAAAAGACCCCTCCATGCCGTTATTAACTAAGTTTAAAACCTAAGGACCAGGTGGTTGTAGCCCTCCCGGATTCTCGGTCTGTAAACATTACAGCGTGCAATCCAGCCGGGAGAAGTCTATTTTCCCGATAATTAGACTGTTGGTTATAAACAAACATTAATTCGCACACGGAAGAAATCTTCAGGCTTATTATACCCCAATCGTTTTCGTAAATCAATACCAATTTACGCTATATTTGACGTTTTATTTACCCGTTTAATTTGACTATGGCGTTCTTTACGGTATATAATAGGAGACAGGGAGGGAACGTGATGATTCAACCGATAAAACCCAGGGGTTCACACAGGGAGATAACCGTGATGTCGGCCATCCTATGCTTAGTTGTAATTTATTTCCACGTGCTGGGCGAGGCAGTCATCGGATACCAGAAAGACAGCATACAGTTCGCGATATCATTTTATTCACAGAGGCTATGCGCGATTACGGTCCCATGCTTCACATTTATAAGCGCACTTAAATACTTTATACGTTTTGGCGAGGGGCGGGATTTCAAATACGGGCCTTTCATCCTGGGCAGGGCAAAACGCATATACTTGCCTTATCTCCTTTGGACAGCAATACATTACGCCTATTTTCTCTACAGGCAATATTTTCCTTTCAACATACAGGACTTTTTGGGATACGCCGCGCTGGGAAGCGTTTCATACCAGTATTACTTCATAATCATTATCATGCAGTTCTATCTTCTTATGCCGGTGTGGAGAGCTATAAGAAACGCAAAGAAAACACTTGTCCCCGTCATTGTCGCGGCGGGCGGGCTTTTAGGCATATTCATCAGCGTATACGCCGGCGACGTTATCGCCGCGATTACCGGAGGAACGGGCTTCAGGCTCCCATATGCCGACCGTTATTTTGTTTCTTATCTGGCTTACTGGCTACTTGGGTTATACTGCGGAACGCATTATGACAGCGTTCTGGCCTTCATACGCAGGCACCGCCCGGTTTTTATTCTGTCCTACGTCATCTTTGGCGGGCTCCACGCCACATTATACTATTTCTTCAACCGCAACTTTTTTTACTACAGCTACGCCGAAGCGATGCAGGTGCCGTTCTGTATTACCGCGATCTTTATGATGCTGACATTATCTGACTTGCTGACCCAAAAGATTCCAAAAATCCTGCCCACGCTGCAAAAGCTGGCAGGCGCGTCCTTTTACATATATCTGTCCCATTCTTTAGTCTTGCTCCATACGGACTATATAATGGGGCTTGCCGGCCTGACCTCGATTACGGTAAGGCTGGGGATTAAAATGATTTTGACATTCGTAATACCGGTAACGTTGAGTTTGGCGTATGTATGGTTAAAGAAGATGATTATGTCCCCGCGTACTTCCCCTTCCCCTTAACCCGCTTGAGTATCGCCTTCCTTAATAAATCCACCGGAATAATCGTGAACGCAAGCGCAACAACGATCAGCAGATGCAGCGGCTCCAACCCCGCCGTGCGGAACACCGGCCCGCCGCAGTATACAATAAAGACCTGTATAACCGTGACAGCCCCCATGATCCAAAGGAAGGGCTTATTCGCCGCCAGATAATCGAATAGATTAACGCGGTGCGTTCTGGCGCAGAAGCTGATGAATATCGCGCTGAACATGAACAGCGCAAAGAAAGCCGTCATCATGTATACGCCGCCGTGATGGGAAAGCAGTTCATGTATAACCGGGCTTTTAAGGAAGAACAGGCACAGGGCCGAGGTATAGCAGCTGACGGTGGCTATCTGCCATATCATATAGCTGTTTATAATCGGCTCTTTCAATGACTTAGGCGGTTCCTCCATATACTTTTTACGGGCGATTTCGCCGCTGAATGCCAGGCCAGCCAGCGTGTCCATAACAATGTTTATCCACAGCATCTGTATAACGGTTATCGGCATATCCACGCCTACCAGCGGCCCCGCCACCGTGACACCCACCGCGCACATGCAGATGCTGAGCTGGTAGATAATAAACTTGCGTATGCTCTTGAATATAGTCCTGCCATAGCAAACGGCCTTCGCTATCGAGGATATGTTGTCGTTAAGGATGACAATATCCCCCGCTTCTTTGGCTACCTCGGTTCCGCTGCCCATCGCGAACCCCACGTCGGCCTGTTTAAGCGCGGGAGCGTCGTTTACTCCGTCTCCGGTCATGCCCGTCACAAGGCCCATATCCTTCGCGGCGCGAACCAAGCGGCTTTTGTCCGCGGGCAGCGCCCTCGCCACCACACGCAGATCAGGCAGCTTCTCTTTAAGCTCGGTATCGGTCATTACCGACAGTTCTTGGGATGTTATTACGATATCGGTTTTATGCCGCACTATCCCCACTTCTTTGGCGATGGCAAGGGCTGTCTGGCGGGAATCCCCCGTTATCATAACAGTTTGAATCCCTGCTTCGCACACTTGCTTTACCCCGTCGTAGGCCTCGCCGCGTATTTCGTCGCGGATGCCCAGGAGCCCCACCAGGCGCAGATGCCCGAAAGCCCCGCCGCTCCGCACCGGGGCATCCGACACCGCAATAGCTATTATACGCATCGCTTGGTCGCTGAGGCGTTTGATCGCGGCTTCCAGCGGGTTCTTTAGAAGCCTTTGAACCGTTTCGCCTGCGTCGCCGTAATATCCGGTGCAAAATGGCAGAATCTTCTCCGGCGCTCCTTTTATGAACGTGACGTTCCATCCGCCCGTCGCGGCGGTAGCCATGAACTTCGTCTCACCCGAAAATGGCAGGACATCCTTTACCTTTGACTGTTTCGGGCGGCATCCCAGAGAAGAAGCGAATTCCAGCGCGGCCCGGTCCGTGGCGTTGCCGCCTATCGCTGTGCGGCCGTTCTCCGGCAGCTTTGCCTGGCAATTATAATAGATCGCGTCATGCAGCACGCTTCGCAGCCCTGTAGGAAGGGCTAAAATATCCTTCTTTGCCCATACGCGCCCCGTGCCGGAAACAAAATGGGTCACGTTCAGCTTCCCCTGGGTCAGCGTCCCGGTTTTATCTGCAAATAAAATGTTCATGCTCCCGGCCGTCTCAATACCGACGAGCTTCCGCACCAACACATTGTCTTTTAACATCCTGTTCATATTGGCCGAAAGCACGACGGTTATCATCATCGGCAGCCCTTCCGGGACAGCCATAACCACGACCGTAACCGCCAGAGACGCCGCCTTCAAAAAATGCCCGGCAATGCCTTTAATATTCGTAACCGTAGCCAGTATCCGCGCCGTATCGAATCTATTGTCAAGAAAAATAACATTAAAAAAATACGCTAATATAGTAAGCAGCGCGGCTGCGTAACCAAAGGTTCCTATTGATTTCGCCAAATCTCTCAGGCGGAGCTTTAGCGGGCTCGCGCCCTTATCCCCTTGCAGCTCCTTCCCGATACTGCCGTAAACCGTCTTATCGCCGACGGCGCGGACACGCATTAACCCTTCGCCAGCGCACACCACCGAGCCGGAGAAGAGGAGCGCAGGGTGGTTAAAATCCGCGCCGCCCGCTTCCGGCGGGTTGCCAGACGGTCTCTTCGCGGCCTCCTTGCTCTCGCCGTTCAGCGAGCTTTGGTCAACCTCCAGCTTACCGGTCAGTAATATCCCGTCGGCAGGCACCCTGTCCCCTGCTTGAAGCGTGATAATATCCCCCACGCATACCTCTTGCAGGGCTATCTCTTTGGTTATGCCTTCGCGAACCACCCTGCACAGAATACGCGAGGCTTCCTCCTGGAGCTTCTCAAAGGCCGATTCGCTCCCGTACTCCGACAGCGTCGAAACGAATGTGGCCAACAGGATCGCGAAGGCTATCCCGGCGGACTCGAACCAGTTGGCGTCTTTGAACAGGAATATAATGTTTACCGCCAGCGCCGCCAGCAATATTTTAATCATCGGGTCGCCGAAGCTCTCCAAAAAGCTCCCCCAGAAGCTCTTACGCCTCCGGCGGTTCAAGCGGTTCTCTCCGTACATCTTCCGAGACTGCCAGGCCTCTTTTTCGGTCAGACCTTGATACAGATTATCCATACATGTCCCCTCTTTACAATAATCATATGAGCGGACACAATGGACAAGAACATTTAAAGTTGCGTTTATGCCTAAAAAAAGGTATAATTCGAAAGAGGGGAAGCGCTGTGTATCATATTCATGCTGACGACGGAAGGATTCTGACGCCGCCGAATGAACTGGAGCTGCTTTTAAAGGGCTCGTTCCCGGCTTTTATTAAAATACTCGGGCATATCCGTTTCTTTTATATTGCGGACGAGATATGGGACGGAAAGTCCTTGCTCGCTTTCCGGGCGGGCAGTGAAAATCTAGCCGCAATCAGGTTCGACGACGGCGTTTTCCAAATAGCTATATCGGGTAAGGATATTGCCGTTGCGGATGAGACGCCGCTGAACACCGTTTATGAAGTGTTGGACAAAGCCGCTTCCGCCGGTTGCCGCCGCCCGAAAGAACAGCTCGCGCTTATACTGAATGACCCCGGTCAATTCCCCTGCAGCAGACGCTGCGACATGTGCCTGGGGAGTAAAAACAGCAATAAGGATAATTTTTCTCCGGGTGAGAATTTCGGTTATATGAATTGGCTGTGTTATCACGGCTGTCTTCCGGGCATTGATATAGACCGCTGGGACGGCGTATTTGCCTGCCCGGGCTGCGCCGAAAACAAAAAGACGATAGACTGCAAATACTACCCTTGCCCCACGGAAAAAGGATACAGCTGCTGCGGGGATTGCGGCGAGTATTATACTTGCGAAGTTTATGATGATTGTCATTATCCGGGTCAGTGTAACCTGGGCCTCACGGCCGGGGAGGTAACGAGCCTGGTGATACCCTATGCGTCGAAAGAGCGGTTTGACTTTTATTTGAATGGAGTTATCTATGGCAATTCTTCATGTTGACAACGAAAACGCAATGGCCTGGGCCGGGCTTTGTAATGAGCTGTGGCCTCATCATTCTATTGACGAAATGCTTACAGACTTCTACAAAGGCGAGTATCCAAATGAATATCTCTATTATGCAGGTGATATGCCCGTCGCGTTTATGAGCCTTTCCGTCAGAAACGAGTATGTGGAGGGCAGAGAGGACGATAAACCCGTCGGCTACCTGGAAGGCATCTATGTAAAACCGGAATGCCGCAGGCAGGGCATAGCGAAGGCGCTGGTTCAATATGCCAAACATTGGTCGGCGGAGCGCGGCTGCGCGATTCTTGCCTCAGACTGCGAATTATCAAACGCGGACAGCAGAGCCTTTCATAACAAGATGGGTTTCAACGAAGTCAGTATAAACATACATTTTGCAATAAGCCTATAATTTGTAAGAATCGGAGGCTCACATGGAATTAAACGTCCCGTCGGATGTAAAAAACGATATAGACACAGTAGTTTCCGCGCTGCTTGAAAAATTCCCGGATAACATCGGCAAGATCATTCTATTCGGCAGCTACGCCACCGGGAAATATCAGCCGGGTAGCGATATAGACATAGCCGTCGTATTAAACGAACTGCCGGACGCGAAGGAACGCCGCCATTATAAACACGCCGTCGATATAGAAAGGGAGCTGGATTTGCTTTTCTGTACAAGGGAGCAGCTGGAACGCAATATGTTTGTGCATAAGTGGATAAACGAACAGGGGGTTGTGCTGTATGAACAGTTATAAAGAACTGGCGTTATACGATCTGCGGTCAGCCAAGGCCAACTTCGACTACGCGTTGTGGAACAAGGTGGGCAGGGAATGCCAGCAAGCCTGCGAAAAATATATAAAACACTACTTGCAGACGAACCATCTCCTGGCTCAGGATTTGGAAAAGACACATAATTTAAAGAAACTCATCCGGGCCGTCCCGGATTTTGATAAGGATATCTACAAAGACCTCAGCGTCGTAGGGGATTATTACTTTGAAACAAACTACCCCGGCGACAACTTCCTTACGCTGGACGAGGAAATGGCCGGCGAGGCGATGGAAATAGCGAATAACCTTATTAAATATATTGACAGTCTTTAATATGCTTTACCAGCCTATTTCCCCAGCGGGAAGAACCGCGTTACCACCTTCGCCGATATGTCGCCCTTCATTACCGGCGTTGCCAGATTGCGGCTGTCGCCGCTTACCTGGCGGTTGTCGCCCATGACAAAATACTGGTTCTTTTTTAGCGTTACGCTGGTGTCCGGCCCTGTGACCGTCCCCGGCGATAAATAATCCTCTTCCAAAATAAGGCCGTTTACTGAAACCATGCCGCCCGCAATCGTCACCACATCCTCCGGGCCCGCGATAACGCGCCTGACGGCCTGGGAACGCTTCCCATCATCATCCGTCAGATAACAGATCACAATATCCCCCTGCTTTATCCCGCCGACAAACGCCGCCACCCGCGAAACCAATATGCGGTCATTTTGATCCAGCGTCGGCGACATGCTCACTCCCGTAACCTTGAGCGGCCACAATAAGAAGAATATCAAGAACACCACGACCGCGGCTTCGATCAGCGCCTCAATCCAGGCTACAATGCGCTTCGTCCTGGGCGATAAGGGCCTAAGCTCCGGCACGCCGCGGCGGACAGGCTGGATGTTTCTCTGCGCGCCGGATTTCTGCCGCGCCGTTCCTGGAGCTGCGCTTTTTGAAGCCGTCCCTCTTGCCGGAATTTTAAGCTCTTCCCGCGGGGCGGCGTTCCTTGACGCCGTTCCCCTGGAGGCGGAGCCTCTTGAAGCCGTCCCCCTTGAAGCCGGCTCTCTCGACGCCGTTCCCCTCGACGCTGTTCCCCTCGAAGCCGTTCCTCTCGACGCCGTTCCCCTCGACGCTGTCCCTCTCGAAGCCGTTCCTCTGGAGGCGGCGCCTCTTGTTCCCCTTGATTGATCATCCCTTGCCAATGCAATCCCCGACCCCGTTCTTTAGTATAAAACAATAATACCACTAAAGGGGATATAAGTCAATTTTCTTGTATAATTTGTCTTTAAAGGGATTATTATAACCTTATTACAAAATGAGGAGGACGACCATGAAAGCCAGATATATGATTATGTCGCTGGTG
>JAISVU010000072.1 GCA_031271375.1 Clostridiales bacterium
ATAACTTTATCTACGGCCTTGGGGACGACGTGCCCGGCTGTATAAAAAACGGCGTGCCGCAGGAGGCCGCCGAACGGATATGGGACGAAATGGAGGACTTCGCCAGCTACGCCTTCCCCAAGGGGCACTCGGCGGCCTACGCGCTGATAGTGTATCAGACCGCGTGGCTGAAGGTTTATTACCCGCTGGAGTACATGGCGGCTTTGATGACCTCGGTTATGGACTGGACGTCCAAGATAACGGAGTATGTGAGCGAGTGCAAAAAGATGGGGCTTACCGTCAGGCCGCCCGATGTGAACCAGGGTTTTGGGCATTTTTCGGCCGACGGGGACGGGATTCTTTTTGGGCTTAACGCTATAAAGAACGTCGGGCGGCCCACCGTCGCCGCGATTGTCGCGGAAAGGGAGTCGGGCGGGCGTTTCAAGAGCCTTACGGATTTTATAAGAAGGATGAACGCGCACGAGATAAACAAACGCGCCATCGAAGGCCTGATAAAGGCCGGAGCCTTTGATTCTATGGGGATATACCGCAGCCAGTGCGCCGCAGTGTATGAAAAGATACTCGCGGGGCAGGGGCACGCCAAGCGTACAAGCATGGCGGGGCAGATGAGCCTCTTTGACGTGATGGCCGCCGAAACCGCGCATGAAGCCTTTGCCGACAATCTGCCCGACATACCGGAGTACCCGGTTCGCCGCCTTCTTGCCGACGAGAAGGAGGTTCTGGGTATTTATGTCAGCGGGCATCCGGCTAATGAATATGCCGAGACGTTTGGGAAGCTCACAACGAATGTGAGCGAGGATTTTATCCTTAAACAGAATGAAGCAGGAGAAGACGGCGCGAACGAGGGCGAGGTACGCGTGAGGGACGGGGCTCAGGCCTCGGTAGGCGGCATAGTGTCGCATAAAACGGTGAAGTATACGAAGAATAACGAGCCGATGGCCTTTGTTATAATCGAAGACCTATACGGGGAAATTGAGCTTATTGTCTTCCCGAATCTATACACCAAGTTAAGCTATGAGCTGGTGAACGGCTCCGCGCTGGTCGCGACGGGAAGGGTATCGGTTAAAGAGGGCGAAAACGCGAAGCTCGTTTGCAATGATATTCAAATACTGACAAAGGACAGAAACCCGGAAGAGGGCAGGGAACTGTGGCTTAAGCTGGAGAAGGACGCCGCCGCCCCGTATTCGGATATTACCGAACTCCTGTCCAGGCACAGGGGCAACGTGCCCGTCGTGGTCTATGACGAACGCACAGGGCAGCGGATGCGCGTCGCGGAGATGTACTGGGTCAACCCCGAAAGCGAGGCGCTGCTGCCGGGGCTCAGGAAGCTGCTTGGGGATAAGTCGGTTGTTTTAAAGGAGTCCGCCGGTTAGCCTCCTCAGTTTCAAAGTTTGAAGAACGAAACAAGCTGTTTAAGCATCTCCGCCTGCGAATTCAACTCTTGAGCGGCGGAAGCGCTTTCCTCGGATGTCGCGGAGTTATTCTGAATTACCAGGGATATGTCGTTAATACCGGCGTTGACGCTCGAAATAGACTGCGCTTGAATGGCGGAAGTGGCGGCTATCTGCGAAACGATATCCGATATTTTATTTACATCGCCGGTTATTAATCCGAACGACTCGGCGGTTTTATGCGCGGCGCTCATGCCGTCTTCCACCTTAGCGCTTGAATCCTCGATTAACTCCGTCGTGTCTTTCGCCGCTTCCTGGCTCTTAACGGCAAGGCTCCTTACTTCTTCCGCCACGACGGAGAACCCTGCCCCGTGGATGCCGGCGTGGGCCGCCTCAATGGAAGCGTTAAGAGCAAGCAGGTTTGTTTGAAAAGAAATATCCGTTATAGCTTTTATTATTTTTGATATGTTCGCTGACGATTCCTTAATGCCGTCCATCGACAATACCATTGACCGCATTTCGTCGCTTCCGGCTTCGGCACGTTTTGTGGATTCCTTGGCAAGCATATCGGCGCTTGCCGCTTGTTCGGAGCTGGACTTAATCTGCAGGTCTATTGATTCTATCGTACCCGTCAAATAATTAATCGCTTCCGCCTGCTTTACGGAACCCTCGGCCAGCTGCATGGAGCTTTGGGATATCTGGTTTGCCCCCGAAAGGACCAGATGTGCTGCGGAATCGATCTCTCCCATAGTTTGATTTAAGGTTTTAAAAATAGTGTTTATCTTTTCCTTGATAGGGGCGTAACAGCCGATAAATTCACGTTTTATTGAAACGGTAAGATCGCCTTGCGCCATCGCGTCAAGAACGCCCGATATTTCATTCAAATAAGACAGCGATATCTCTTCGGTAGAATTTAAGCTGCGTTTGACGGCGTCAAACGCGCCTTTATAATTACCCGTCATAGGCGACTTAAAATTACCCTTTGCCATTTCCCCGAGAGACGTTTCTATCTCCGTTATAGGCTCCGCAACCGCGCTGACCAGCTTGTTCAGCCCTTCAAGCAGCTCCGCCCAGCCGCCTTTGTACTTCGTAACGTCGGCCTTAACATCCAGGTTGCCATTAACCGCGTTTAACGCCAGGTTTGATATTTCCTTGTGTATACTGTTAAGACTTGTCGTGAGAAGATCGAACTGCGTATTGATAATGGCTTTTTTACCCGGCATTTTTATCATTTCTATATTGAAATCGCCGCCGCTTATCTTTGAAGCGCCGTCAAGCAGCTGCAATACATCATTCACGAACGTTGCAACGAAACCGTTTACGCCGTCCATCATCTCTTTATATGACCCGCTGTAAGAGCCGGTATTTATCCGGTAATCGATATCCCCTGAAACGTTTATTTCATGGGTAAGCGATTCTATATCCCCCAGCATTGCGCGGATGACTTCCACAAGCGAGTAAACATCCCTTTGAAGCTGCCCAATCTCGTTCTTGGATATGTGTTCATCCGTATTTATATTCAAATTTCCGCGTGAAACATCCGATACAAGCACAGCGATCTTTTTAATAGATTTTATAACCTGCATACGCTGGAATAGCTGCAAAACAAGGAACACGGCAAGGGCGGCCACAATAAACACGCCGACCGCAAGCATCACGGAGCTTGTCTGACGGTTAATGTCCAGCGAATCAGAGGCCACCCGTTCCGATATCTTTTCAATCAGCTCCGCCGTTTTGTCGGCAAGCTCCGTATCCGTGTTTATGTACTCGTCGCCGTAGATAATTGATTCAAGCGTATCAAGGTCGCCGTTGTCAAACGCTGCCAGGGCTTCGCCCTCTATGGCCGCCAGTTTGTCCAGGAGGGTCAAAAGCTCTTCGATATAGCCCATTTCGGTTTCGGTGAGCCCGATATCGCCCATCTTGTCAAGCTTACCGTTCAAGCTCTCATAATCGTTCAGTATGGCGTTGTATTCGTCCAGAACCTTGCCGTCGTGATTAATTGCGAAAATACGCATGAGTTTTACCAGATAGTTATTGGTATGAAGCATGTCGTTGCTGAGTTTGACAAGCGATTCGCCGTCCTGGTATGTTTTGGTCGCCCGGCCCATTAGTGTATTAAAATATGTAAGCAGGGCCGTTATGGTTATGATCAATACTATAATGCCGCCAATAGCGGTATTATAAATGCCCTTGAGTTTCACTTGCGCCGCCCCCTGTAGGATAGTAAAAGCTAGTGGCAGTTTATCACGGTATCCATAATTTAACTGTGATAAAAGTCACCGTTTATCTTTCGTATTAATACCCTTATGCTGATTAAACACGGCGTTAAAATGCTTCGCATCGTCATAGCCTACGGCGGCCGCGACTTCATCTATTGAAAGAGCGCCTTCCTTCAAAAGCCTTTCAGCCGATTGCATGCGGATGGAGATCGCGTATTGATAAACGCTCCTGCCTTCGGCTTTTAAGAAGATA
>JAISVU010000267.1 GCA_031271375.1 Clostridiales bacterium
ACTAGCTCAAGCCCCCTTACGACTTCCGCCTAAACAAGGCATTTATGCCTTGCGAAGCCGAAGGCTTCGAGTTTCACGAAGTGAAACTTTTAGGCGAGTAGGAGTATATGACTGCTGACACGCTCAAAGCGCCTATTTAACACATATAATACGGAAAACGCGTATCGGAGGATACCCGCATGGGCAGACTATTTGGCACGGACGGCGTCAGAGGCGTCGCGAATACGGAGCTGACCCCAGACCTCGCGGCCAGGATGGGCGCTGCGTTGACTCATATTCTGGCGGAAGAGCGTGGGACCCCCCCCAAAGTCTTAATTGGAATGGACACCAGGCGCTCGGGCCATATGCTCGAGGCGGCTCTGACCGCCGGGATTACCTCGGCAGGCGGGGACGCGGTTTGCGCCGGGATTATGCCGACGCCTGGCGTCGCCTATCTTGCGCGTAAATACGGAATGGACGCGGGAGCGGTCATATCGGCTTCGCACAACCCCTTTATGGACAACGGGATCAAGTTCTTTGACGGCGGCGGATATAAGATGAGCGATGTGACTGAGGACGCCGTCGGCTGCCTAGTGCGGAAGCTGGAAACGGATTACAGAACCGTGCGCCGCCCGGTCGGCGGCCAGATAGGCGTGAGGCTGGACGCGGAGGAAGGACTTTCGGATTATGTGGATTATTTAAAATCAACGGTGGACGGGGACTTCGAAGACCTAAATATAACATTGGACTGTGCCAACGGAGCGACGTATGAAGCCGCCCCGATTTTATTTTATGACCTAAAGGCCTGTCTGCATGTTATAGCAAACGACCCCGACGGTGAGAATATAAACCTGCGCTGCGGCTCCACGCATATTGAAGCGCTAGTTGAGCAGTGCCTGGAAAACGGATCGGACATCGGCATCGCCTTCGACGGGGACGGTGATCGCTGCCTTGCGGTGGACGAAAAAGGCAATGCCGTCGACGGCGACCAGATACTCGCCATTCTTGCCAGGCATTATAAAGACAACGGGATGCTGTGGAAGAACGCTTTAGTGGGCACTGTTATGAGCAACATCGGCCTTTCGCGCATGTGCGAGGACAACGGTATCAGCTACGAAAAAACTGCGGTGGGGGATAAATATGTTCTGGAGCGTATGCGGGAGCAGGGATATATGCTTGGCGGAGAGCAGTCGGGCCATATTATTAACCTCCGGCACGGCACCACCGGCGACGGCATCCTGACCGCGACGCAATTAATCGCGGTAATGAAATCTACCGGTAAAAAACTTTCGGAACTGAGCAATATTATGGAAAAATATCCGCAGGTGCTGGTGAACGCGCGCGTCTCCAACGAGTTTAAGCAAGGATATCTCACCAGCGCCGAGATAAAAACCGCAATCGCCGCGCTGGAAGACCGTTTTAAAGACCGGGGCTCCGTGTTAATCCGGCCCTCGGGGACAGAACCCTTAATACGCGTGATGATCGAAGGCCGCGACCTGGGCGAAATTACCCGCGAGGCGGAGGCGCTTGCGGCGCTGATTGAAGACGTACTGTGCTGATATATATACTGCTTGAGCAGTAAAAGACTCAGTGCGCTAGCGCACAGGAGGCTTTTACTAGCTCAAGCCCCCCTTACGACTTCCGCCTAAACAAGGCATTTATGCCTTGCGAAACCGCAGGTTTCGAGTTTCACGAAGTGAAACTTTTAGGCGAGAAGGAGTATAGTAACCGCTGATTAAATCAAAAAGCTCGCGAAAAATTTAGGTAACACCGGCGTCGCCAACGCTTCTAGGCGACGCAAATTGAGAGTGAGCTTACCTTTATCAGCGGTTACTATAGTTTGACTGCCGGGGAGCGATTTACTTTCGTCTCCCCTTTTACTATGACACCGCTTTTCTAAGAGCCAGTTTAACCGCAAAAAATAATTCTAGTAAATTTTGTCAAAAAATATATTTTCTTGTTGACATTTATATAGCTTAATGTTACACTGCTCAATGTCGACTTGTGCAGAATTATAGCTTATAACAAGGTGCATTGTCGATATGTTGACCAAATGTATATGTCAAATAACTCAAAAGAGAGGGGATTCTAATGAAAACGACAAAAACCGGCATTCTTCTTCGTTTTACGTCTCTTTTTTTACCGTTTGTGATTCTTTGTGTAATTTTTAGTGCTTCTGTTTGTGCTTCGGAGCTTGAAGGGAATGGGAAAATAACGATATATACATCGTTAGGGACAGAGGACGGACTTGCCTCAGCGGATCACAGCGCAACGACATTCAAGTTCAATATTTACAATTATTTCATGTCATCCGACCAAATTGGGGAAACCATAGAGATAGCGGCGGGCGGTCATTATACATACGAAGGTTTAACATATGGGGATTATACTATTGAAGAAGTCAGTAATGAAACGGAATATACGCTTGAATACCGGATCATCGATAACCCTGGGGAGGGAAAGCCGGAAGATTGGCGCAACATCGAGGGGTCGTCGTGGCCTTTCATTGAATACCAATACGGAAAGAATAACCACAGTTTCTTTGTGGAATTCAAAAAAACACCGTTAAAGGGCGACGGGAAGATAACATTCGAAAAGCGCGTATCAAGCGGCGGTGGCAGCGGAACCTTTAACTTCACACTGTTATACTCGTCTAACAATAAGGATTACTCTCCCTTTAACCTTTCCGGGCAAAACCTGACCTCAACCGGAGGAGAGGGAGATTTTAATCTTTACGCGTCGGATATGAATGATAACAGGAGTGCAATCAATTTTTCCGGCTTGCCTCATGGATATTACAAGATAACAGAAACAAGCCCGGGGTATACGGTTTCTTACAGTTACGGCGGCACGGAAGGCGATATCGCGGATAATAATTGGCCCGCAATCCTCGTGAACTCATCGGTTCCCCAAAATATAGTTTATACAAATACGCCGATCCCGGTTATCGGCGGGGAATTAACCGTGACAAAGAATGTTGAGGGCATGTCCGACGGCAATAGCTTCTCTTTCTCACTTACTAAAACGGGAGGTTCGGATGATGGAGACTTTATACCTAAGACGTTCACGCTGGGAGACAAAGAGAGCATAACAATCGAAGGGCTCGCCGCCGGGGAGTATCTGCTTACCGAAGCGGGCTCCGGGGCGGATAAGGTTGAATGGACAATCGAAAAAGACGGAACGGATATTACTGACGTAGTTCCCGGTGCGGAAATGACGTTTATGATAAAAAGCGACAACGATAACTTTGAAATAAATGTTATAAATACATACGACCCGCCGCCGCAAACGTACACGCTGGATATATCAAAAGAAGCGCGTTTTCAAAACGTCTACCCCGAAGTATCCCCGGATACCGAGTATGATTTTTCGGTGTCTCTTGCCGATACCGAAAATAAAGGCTTGGATTTCAGCGCGGTAAGCGCGGTAAAGGTCGAATCGGGAGAGGTTGTGCCGCCGGATAATAATTCGAACGGGACGTTTTGGCGTTTTACGCTAAAGCATGGGCAAACGGTTACTTTCTCGGGCATACCGCAAGGCGCGGCTTACACGGCAACGGAGGCGCCCGGCGATTATTCGGCCGCCGTGCGGCGTCAGATTCTCGAAGGCTGGGAGGCCGCCGGCGAAAACGCAACTTCTTATACCGGTATGGACGCCGACCAGCGTCTCATGTTTATTAATACATATAGTGACCCAATTAAGACCGGAAGCCTCAGCATTGCCAATTTTGTGACGGGGACAGGAGCTGACAAAACCAAAGGCTTCGTGTTCACAGCGGCGTTTGAAGGCGGCGGCCCGCTTGAAGGCATTTTGCTTAACGGAATTCCCTTCGACAGCGGAACCATTACCCTTAAAGACGGGGAAAGCGCCGATTTCACGAACATCCCTGCCGGTTCGCAGTACCGGATAACATGGCGCGATTATTCCGGGGAAGGGTATTTTACGTCGTATTCCGCCCCCGCTGAGGGTGTGATTGGCGAGACGCCGATTAACATCGTCTTCGAAAACGCGTACCGCGCAAATCCCGTTACCGTAATCCTTTCGGGAGACAAGATACTGCGCGGCGAGACAATTGAGGGCCTGGAAGACCGGGTATTCACGTTTCGCGTTACGGAAGGCGGCAGGGTCAGCGCGTCCGGCACAGCGGAGATAGCAGAAACAGGGGCGAGGACGGCGATCGGGTTTACCGGCATCACATATTATGAGCCGGGACTGCGGACATACGCGGTCAGCGAGGATACCGGCCCTAATGACAACATTACATATGATCAGCGCGCTTTCACCGTCACCGTCAATGTGACCGATAACGGTCGGGGCCGTCTGGAAGCCGAAATAACCTACCCCGAGGCGGGTATAGTGTTTGAGAACGTATATACTCCGCAGTTTGCCGAGGGGCATATGGAACTGGAAGCCGCGATAAACTTTGTAAACGGAGCGTTGGAGGAAGACGCGTTCAGATTCGAGGTTCTGCGGGACGGGGTTGTCGAAGGCGTATTCTACAACGATGAAAACGGGGTTATAGCCTTGCGCCTCGGCTTCACCGAACAGGACGCGGCAGGCCCGCAGCCCGTAGTTTATACAATACGGTCGGCTCAGGTCATGGCCCGCGTTTTACGCGGCGGCGGGGTTGAATACGACCCGGTTGAGTATACGGTCAAGGTGTATCTTTCGCTCGCAAAGAACCCCGATACCGGCGAAACCGTTATAAATGTGGATTCGTATGAGATAAGCACGGAGGAAGGCCCGGTGGAGCCGGGCGGAATCGTGTTTAATCACCGCAAACCCAAGCCTGTCACATTCACGATCTCAGGACGGAAAGAGCTGGTTGGCGGAACATTGTCTGACGGTTTATTCAGCTTCAAGTTAATCGGCGCCGACATGGAAACAGTATATGCTACTGCGGCCAATACGGGCGGTATGTTCGAGTTTCCGCCGATAACATATGAAGAACAGGGCGAATACGCTTACATAGTGGAGGAAGCTCCGCGTAATATGCCATATATTACATATGACCCGGCGCGTTTTAACGTGATCGTGTCGGTGACGGAGAATGACGGGGAGCTGACGGTCAGCGCCTCATATCCGCAGGGAGAAATAGTGTTCGTAAACACATATAACCCGCCGCCCGCAGAGCCTCCAACCGGTGAACCGCCTACGGAACCTCCAACCGGTGAACCTCCAACCGGTGAACCTCCAACCGGTGAACCTCCAACCGGTGAACCGCCTACGGAACCTCCAACCGGTGAACCTCCACCCGGTGAACCGCCTACGGAACCGCCAACCGATGAACCGCCATCGGAACCGTCTACGGAACCGCCTGTAACGGAGCCGCCAGCGACCGCAATGCCGCCGTCGAACCCGCTTCCTTCCGCTGCGATTCCCTCGCCGTCATCCCCTTCCGCTGCGTCTTCCGTTCATCCGCCTTTGCCGATAGTAACGCCTTACCGCAATCCTAATCGGATTGCGGCGGAGCCCACTGCGGAACCTCCGGCTTCGATAGATATAACCGATGCCGGGCCGCCGGTTCCGACGCCTTATAGAAGGCCGACGCCGACGCCAATTCCTGAGGAGGCGCTGGTTGAACCGCCAATAGAAATTTTGACTGAACAAGAGCTTGAACCGCTCTATCCGCCTGAGCCAACCGAAGAAGCCGTCCCTGAGGCTGAAGAGGAACCCTTGCTTTCCATGCCGGTAACAGGCGAAAATCACCCATTAATGCTGATTCCGTGCCTGGGGCTTCTTCTGCTTGCCGCGGGGCTGCTGCTTAGGCGGCGCAATAAGGGATCGGAATAGAAAATAAAAAGTTGTGCGCCGTGATGAACATATGATATAATCTTAGATAGTTTATAATCAGATTAGGAGATATCATATGCCTGATAAACAGCGGAAAATCGGCGTTCTGACCAGCGGTGGAGACGCCCCCGGGATGAACGCCGTCATACGCGCCGTGACGCGCGCGGCGATTTATTATAATGTAAGGGTTTATGGCATCCGCAAGGGTTATGACGGGCTTTTCGACAGCGACTGGTACGAGCTTAATCAAAAGAGCGTTTCGGATATCATCCACCGGGGCGGCACGATACTTAAAACAGGCCGCAGCGCGGATATGATGAAGCCGGAAGGCGCCGGAAAGGCCGCGCTTGTCTGCGGAGTGCTAGGGCTTGACGCGCTGGTGACAGTCGGCGGCGACGGCACCGCAAGAGGCGCGCTGGCGCTGTCCGAGCGCGGCGTAAACGTCTTTCATGTCCCGGCGACTATAGATTTGGATATGCCATGCACGGAATATACCATCGGTTTCGACACCGCCGTCAACACGGGTATGGACGCGATTAACAAAATCCGCGACACATCCAGCTCACACGAGCGCGTCAGCGTTGTGGAGGTAATGGGGCGCGATGCGGGGCAGCTGGCGCTGTGGTGCGGTATGGCGGGCGGCGCTGAGGAAGTCCTTATCCCCGAAAATACGCAGGACGGCTACGACGCCGTAATCCGCCTGATAATCAATAACCGCGTGAAGGGCAAGTCGCATAACCTTATCCTGGTGGCGGAAGGCGTGGGCGGCGCCCAAGAGCTTGCGGAGAGGATCGAGCATGTAACCGGCATAACCAGCAGGGCGACGATCCTGGGATACCTCCAGAGGGGCGGCTCGCCCACGGCGCTGGACCGTATGCACGCCGCGATGATGGGCTTAACCGCCGTTGAACGTTTTCTCGCGGGGGACTGTAATAAAGCTATAATTTATAAAAACGGCGGATACGGCACCCTTGATATAAAGGAAGCCGTCTCCGCCGAAAAACGGTATGACAGTAAACTCTATGACGCGATTAAAATATTGGCAGTATAGTCATTAAAAGAAAGACAGCCGCGGTCACTGCTTTTGCCGCCAGCGTCGCTAGTATTTGCTCCCGTTTGCTCAACTCATCATCTTGATTATCGGGAGGTTCCGGGTCCTCATCGGTGAAATCCGAGAGGGCCTTTTGCGTGTGGCGCTTGTGTTTCGCGCCAGGCCAAGTCCTGGAATTTGGATCCCCGCTCGCCTAAGGTTGAGCAGCCGGAGGTCATCCGGCGTATGCGCGAAAAAATGAGGTGGGGTATCTGATGGCTGTTTCCTCGTATCGGAAGGCC
Organism: Clostridiales bacterium; assembly: GCA_031271375.1. Classification (GTDB taxonomy): domain Bacteria; phylum Bacillota; class Clostridia; order Lachnospirales; family WRAX01; genus JAISVU01. Next base: position 7,105 of record JAISVU010000267.1, read on the forward strand.
TGATAAACCACAAACTCTACGCCAGCGAGGAAGAGTGTAAGGAAAAGCTGCTCGTCTACGACCCGGCCGTCCACGACTATTCAACGGATACGCCCTTATAGGAAGAAATCAGGCCGGGGCATTTTGTTTATGGCAATCAAAGCAAGCTGGAACAGTACCGGAGGGAGCTGTCGAGATAAAATAAAATAACCTTATTCACCTTCATTGCGAAACCCTTTGGTCTCTTGAATAATATAAGCGGGCCTTGCTTTCGTTTCATCGAATATCCTGCCGACATATTCGCCCAAAATACCGATTGCCAGCAGAATGAAGCCCTGGGTTAAAAGCAGGACTGCCGTAATCACGGCCCAGTCCTGGCGTCCCTGCCCTGTGATCATGCCGATAATCTGTATCAGCAGCCATATAAACCCGCCCGCGGATAGGAACGCGCCTGCTAAAGAAGCAAGGCGCAGCGGCTTGATGGAAAACGCCGTAAGACCGTTTATCGACAGTTCCACCATCTTACCCAGCGAATACTTGGCTTTCCCGGCGAAACGCTCCTCGCGGACGAACTCAACCGCGCACTGGCGAAATCCCACCCAGCTGACCAGCCCGCGCATATAGCGGTTGTGTTCCTTGATGCCCGTCATAACGTCGCAGACCTTTCGGTCGATAAGCCTGAATTCCCCCGTGTCCACCGGGATATTGATGTTCGATATACGCTTGAGTATCCTGTAATAAACAGCGGCGGATATTTTTTTAAACAACGATTCTCCCTGGCGTTTTGAACGCTTTCCGTACACAACGTCGTAACCCTCGCGCCATTTTTCCACCATCCTGGGAATAATTTCGGGAGGGTCCTGGAGGTCGGCGTCAATCACAATAACCGCGTCGCCGGAGGCATGTTCGATACCGGCGGTTATAGCGGCCATATGACCAAAATTCCGCGAAAACGTAATAAAACGAACGCACTCATCCGCCGCCGCAAGCCTGTCCAGGATTTCGGCGGTTTTATCTTTGCTGCCGTCATTCACAAAGATCAGCTCGTATGGCGACCCAAGCCCCGTCAGCACCGCCGTAAGGCGCTTGTGCGACGCTTCAAGCACCTCTTCTTCATTATACGCAGGTACCACAACAGACAACACAGCCTTCATTAATACCACCTCCAAAACAAACTACAAGAGCACCCAACGTGGCAGCCAGCGCAGCGCGGCGCGGGCGATCCCCGCGTCCACCGGGATACCGGTGAGGACAGGGTAGAAAACAGCGAACAGCAGACCCGTAACAATCATCATCGCTAGCGCCCAGCGCCAGCGTATCTTTTCAAAAACACAGGCGATGAGCAGCGCAAGGAACGGCACGGAAGGGAAATAATGGTAGATAAACACTATCCGCGAAACGAACGCCCAGGGTAATAACTGGGCACAATACGCCAAAATAAGGAAAGCCAACCGCTTGTCTCCGGTTTTAATGAACCTGTACGCGCAAATGCCCAGGGCTATCAGCCCGCCCCACCATACAGCCGGATTACCGAAAGCGCTGATGCCGGCGGTTAACCCTCCGATTTGAGCGCTGTAATACCATATCGGCACCAGACTGACGGGCCATGACCACCAATCCGAGGAATAGGGGTGCGTGGAATCCAGCACCGATTCGCCGTGATAATGGAGCATCAGCGATTGATTGTCCATGATGCCCGAAATAAAGCCTTTCAGGGAATCGCCGGTATAAGATAAGCTATGGCAGTGGAAATAATAAGGGATGTACGACGCGGCATATACCAATGCCGGAATTATAATGAAGAACACAACGCAGGCGCCCAGCGTCGGGAGTATTTTTCTTATGAAATCGGGCTCGCCCTGCTTCCAGCGCCGGTAAAGGCTCACTGCGAAGATTACGCCAAGCCCTATCCCGGCATATACGCCAGACCATTTTACCGCCGCCCCAAGCCCCATGCAAAGCCCCGAAAGGAACAGCCACAAGTAGGGGCGAACCGCATTCGCCCGGTCACTCAACCGTTTATTCCACCGCTCGTCCCCTCCGTCACCGGACATTTGTATATACCGATACATGCAATAATACTCGGCGATAACGAACAGCGTAAGGAACGAGTCTATCGTGGCCAGCCTGGTTTGAACCAGATGCATAAAATCGAACGTAAATATAAAGGCGGCGAAGAAGGCGATGTTTTCGCTCCTGAACAAGCGTTTCGCAAAGGCGTAGAACAGCGGGATCATCAAAACCCCGGCTAGCGTCCCCATAAAACGCCATCCAAAGGGATTCATCCCGAATATCTTTATCCCCGCCGCAATAAGAACCTTGCCCAGCGGAGGATGCGAAGTCTCGTAAACAGGCAGGCCGTGGATGAACTCATAGGCCGTGCGCGGATGATAGACCTCGTCAAAATACGTGCCGTTCATGTAAGAGGCGGCTTCAGGGACAAGGCCCGCCTCGTCCGTCAGCGCCTCGGCGCCGTAGCTTACCGACGCGGGAACGACGTTCCCCCAGGCGTCTTTAAAGGCCATTTCCATTATCATTAAATCATACGCGCCGGATGTAATTTTAACATACCTATAATCCCAGGGCCGGTTAAGGACAAGGCTATGCCAGCGAAACACCGCGTCGGTATCCCGCCTTAATATGTCCGCCGTTTGCGAGCCGTCTTCCGTGAATGCGTAATCATAGTCGTAGATTAGGCCGTCCGTGGAATAACCGATGTGAAACTCCCGTTCATTCGTTACCCCGTTATAAAACCACAATGTCTGGCCGTTTACCGGCGAGCCCAGGTCAAAGACCGCTTCCCCGCCAGCCCCGGGCGACCAGGCGCTCTCGGGGGCGTCCATGTCTCCCAGGCGGAAAAAGGCTATCGCGGCGTATACGATAACCAGCGGCGCAAGCCGTAGTAAATCTCCAAGACCCCAGCGGCTATACACTTGCCTGGGGGCTGCCTCCGGCCATTTAAAACCCTCGTCAAAATCCTTAAACTCGGCGTGTTTGCGACGGTAAGCGGTTATCAGAACATATACAAGGAACCCAAAGGCCGCAACCCACACGACCGGCAGAACCCGGCTTGTTATGTCAATCAAGCTGTAATCGTAATCCTTCACGGCCAGGTTCAGCGCGTCTGCGCAGTTGGTTAAGCCTGCGAGCGAGATCAAGCCGTAGGCGTAGATAATCCTGCGGTTGCCGCTGTACACATAGGCGGCGATGAGCAGCAACAGCACGGGGAAGAAGTACCGCTCGTGCATCATAACCGAGAACATAAACACATAGGCGCAAGTAGCCGCCGCCGCGAGGTATGCGCTCCAGCGCGACGCGTTCCGCGCCAGGAGGAGCAAACAGCCCGCGACCGCGGTGGTTAAAGACAGATATGTGAAGATGTTTATCCCCTGGTTCATAACGGTGAAGGTATCGGTCAGCGGTTTCCAGTTGAACCCTAAGAGGGCGTATATGTTATACGCGTTGACGGAGTAGTAAGGGTATGACGACAGCGTATCGGCGAACTGGCGCAGCACCGGCGTAAGGTTTATCCCCTCCGGCCCCCAAGAAACCAGGGGCCATGTTATAAAGGGCGAAAGCAAAATCAGCCACAGCCCGGCACAGGAAAGAACATATACCAACAGCTCCAGAAACGCCCTGGGTTTGAACCCCTTCTCTTTGAGGGTAAGAAAGGCGTAGAACAGATAGACCGGGCCGAACATCAGCGACTGCGGCTTTATTATAATAGCCAGCGCAAACAGCAGATATGACCCCAGCTCTTTTCGCTTTATGAGCAGATACAGCGAAATTGCGATAATCAGCGTGTGTACGCCGTCAACCTGGCCCCATACCGAAGATATCATTATAACCAGCGGATTGAACACATACAGCGATGCGGCGGTCAGCGGGGCAAGGCCCATCTTTCCGTCCTCTTTGAGATGGCCCAGGGTAATCCTGTATAAGAATATCCCCGCGCATACGTCCGCGATAATGGCGGGCAGCTTTATAAGCACGGTAAAAGCGTAGCTGTTATATTCCAACGACAGCGCGTTGCGGATGAACCCCACGATAAAAAGCACATACATATAACCCGGCGGATAATCCGTCATCGCGTCGGAGGGATAAAAAGCCTTAAAGCCGTCTTTAAAGAGCATATCGGACCAGGCCATAAAACAGTGCAGGTCCGTAGGCTGCCCTTTACATATAAACGTGGCAGCGAGCCGAACCAGTAAACCGCCGCCGATAA
>JAISVU010000330.1 GCA_031271375.1 Clostridiales bacterium
ATAAAACTCGCGCCTTCCGCGCCGCAATGCCAGGAAATATGGATAGAATTCTTGGGTTATGTATCCCGATTTCTTGAAAAAGCATTTGGCGTAGGCGATATCGCTCCGTTCGTTCAGGACGCGGACCCGCCATTCCCAGGGGTCGGTTTCGGGGTCTCCTGTATGCCATACAATCGGCGAACCGGGCGGCGTGTATGTCCAGTCGTGATTGACGACGGCGTAAATGCCCTCATTGTTGCCGCCGCCTATTGAGAATCCGGCGCGGATGAGAATTTTAACAAAGTCGTTGAAGCTGTTAAGTTCCATGATGATTTCTCCTTTAATATTAAAAGCGCCGCGCATTTAAACGCGGCGCATAGAGAGGATGAAACCTTCGTTACGTTACTATTCTATTATCTTACTTCGTGGCGTAGAACGCCTGAAGCTGCGCGTTGACCTCGTCAAGCACCTTCTGCATACCGGCGGCGTAGAGCTTTTCGATATACGCGGGGACCTCGGTGGCAGGGTCGGCTACGCCTGTTGATACCGCAGTCTGATACTCGTCAACGACGTTGCGGATAGCGGCGGCTTCGTTCTCAACCGGGGTGGTGTCGAAGTAGAAGCCCAGGAACGTGGTGCCGATACCGGCGTCGTTATATCCCTTGAACTCCTCGTAGTAGTTTACACCTTCGATGTCCTGCGGGGGCAGAATGAAGATATTGCCCATGCCGTTGCGCCAGGGGGAGAAGAGGGCCCTGCGGTCGGTGTCAAGCGTGATCGTGCCGTCTTCGTTTGTGACGAAGTGGTCGCCCTCGACGCCGTAGGCAAGGATCGTAGCCAGCTCTTTATCGGTGTACCAGGCGTTAAGGAACTGCATAGCGGCTTCTTTGTTCTTAGAGTAGGCCGATATGCCGAAACCCGAACCCTGAGCGGGAATCGTGGAGACGATAGGCGAGCTGATGGGCATGAACTTCGCGTCGATGCCGCGCTCGTTTGAAGCGGTGACATCGTAGCCGTAAGCGTATGTACGCTCTGAGAACAGGTAGTTGCCGGAGTTCCAGTTACCGGTAACGGTGGCGTTGCTCTCTGCCGTGATACCTACGCGCGGGTCGATAAAGCCTTTTAGGTAGAACTCATGCAGTTTTTCAAGAACCCTTACATAATCGGGGTTTTCAATGGTGAGGCCGACTTCGATGTTCTCCGGCTGCGTCGGGTCTACGGGGTCAAACGGGAAAGCGATTACGCCAAGCCCGGTCACGTCCGCGTCGAAATTAGCCATAGCGCGGGCGAAAGCCGTGGATTCGGGCAGCATCGGGAAGAACGCGTCGCCGTAGAGTTCCTTCGCGGCGGCCATAGCTTCTTCAAGTTTGGGGTCAAAGAGGGTCTCGGAATTCCATTCGAAGTCCGACACATCATAGCCCAGCTCGTTAAGCCTGGTGTTGTTGACGTCCCAGGTGTACATTTGGGCAAAATCTTTATAGCCCGGCACCGCGTAGATGCCTTGCTCGCCGTCCTTGAGGAGCTTAAAGCTGTTCCACAGGAACTCGGGAACCGCCGCGACCATATCCTGGCCGTACTGTTCAAGCAGATTGTTCGCTGGGTCGTCCAGGCGCGCGAGGTTTCCTCTCAGCGCGTTGGGCGTGTAGTTCACGGCCCAGGAGCAGGTAAATACCACGTCGATACTGCTGTCGCCCGTGTCAAGAATGGTCTGGATACGGGGGCCGGCATCCCAGTCGCCCCAGATGGGGTTGAGGGTGATGTCCAGGCCAAGCTCGGCAAGGCGGGCGTTAGCCGCCGCGACGACTCCCGCGTCCTCGGGCACGTTGGCGCCGAAGAAATAAACCGTGAGCCTTGTGCCGCCGCCGCCCTCGCCGGAGCCGCAGCCTGCCAGCGCCGTAAACATGAGGATTACACAGAGCGCCGCCGCTAAAACTTTCTTCATTACTTCGTCCTCCTTTTTTATGTAAAAACTTTGAAGCCACATATTATGCGCGGAATATCCCGCCGGGTTCATATTATAAACGCTTTGACTTCTTTTTTCAACCGCTAACTTTTACCTGTTATTTTTTATCTATTCTTTAACCGCGCCCAGCGTAAGGCCCGCGATGATATAACGCTGGAAGAACGGGTACGCGCAGGCTATCGGCAGCACGATAAAGACGCAGAGGGCCATACGCAGGCCTTCGGAAGGCAGCTCCGCGAAGTTGACTGTGCCGGCGCTCATCATCGCGCTGTTGCGCGTGATAAACTCAATGTTCCGCTGCATCTCCATCAGCAGGAACTGAAGCGGGTACAGCAGCCTGTCATGCACGTATAAAAGCGCGAGATACCAATCGTTCCAGTAAGACACGGCGTTAAGCAGCGCGATGGTCGCGATGCCGGGCTTCGCTATCGGCATAACGATGCTGAAGATCGTGCGGAACTCGCCGCTACCGTCCAGGAACGACGCCTCTATCAGCGAATCGGGTATTGCGGTCTTGAAGAAGGTGCGCATTACGATAAAGTTAAACGGGCTGACCAGCAGCGGCACTATCAGCGCGCCGTAGCTCTCGCTGAGTCCCAGCACGCTGCGCGTCACCATTACCGTGGGGGCAAGGCCGCCGCCGAACATCATCGTGAAAAAGGCGAAGAACGTGAAGAACTTGCGGAATTTATAGTCCTTTCTAAACATCCCGTAGGAATACAGCATACATATCAGGACGCTGGCTGCGGTGCCTATTACCGTTACGACAAAGCTGTTAAAATAACTGCGCCACAGCTGATCCCCCAGTTTAAAGGCGGCGTCATACGAGGTTGTGTCCCATGAAGCGGGGAAAAAGGAATATCCCATTTGCTGCAGGCTCTCTTGGCTGGTAAACGATATAATAATAACGAATATGAAGGGTATGACGCAGCAGAGCGCGAACAGTCCGATGATAATATGGATCGCGGCTTCGGCAGGAAGGCTGATCGCGTTCAGGCGTTTGGGCTTTTTGGGTTTTTCGGGTTTAAGATTAACCTTGTTTGCTATATCCATGCTTTCACTCCTAGAACAATGCGCTGTCGGGGTCAACCCTGCGGACTATGCCGTTAGTGACCATGATGAAGACAAACCCTACGGTATTCTGCAAGAGCCCCGCCGCCGTGCTCATGCCTATGTTGCCCATACTTTCCAGCGCGCGGTAGACGTATGTGTCTATAACCTGCGTCGCGGGGAACAGCGCGCCCGCGTTCTTGGGGACGCTGTAGAACAGGCCGAAGTCCGCGTTGAAAATCTTGCCGATGTTCATTATAAAGAGTATTAC
>JAISVU010000030.1 GCA_031271375.1 Clostridiales bacterium
TGGGAAAGGCAGACCTCAGAAGCACAGCCGCCCGCCGAGCCTGTGTCGAAGGACGCTTCCGCGGTTTCGGAACCGTCCGCGCCTGAGCCTTTTATGGTTATAGATAACATGGCACGGCAGAATTACAATCTTTTCGCACTGGCGTTTCCTGAGATTGTCAACGGGACATATCGGGGTATGACCTATGAAAATCCTGACAACAAGTACGTATTAAGCGTTTCCCATGATACTACAACCGCCGGGGATGTTCACTTTGAAATATCATACTATGCTCCAAACGGCGATAAGGTATATGAGCCTACGATAACCTTTGAGGCGGATTTTGAAAGGCGTATGCTCAAACCCGTGCGGTACGCCAACACGACGACCGGCGCGGACATAGGGATTTTAAGCCTGCCATCCCTGGATGACGATAAACGCCTTGAGGCGCTGGAAGCGGATATTTACAATCTGTTGTCCGATATAAAAAAGCAAGGATTCACCCTTAAAGAAGCCGATGTTTTCCACGATAACAACGGTCAGCCCGGACGCATGGCGAGCAGGCGCGTTTTGGAGGGTGCGGATGGTTCTACCGCGCCCGGAAGCGCCGACCAGCCGCTCCCTGTCGAACCAAAGCCGAATCTAACGGCGTTTCTTAAAGACCGCGCCAAACACGAAGCCGACGTGCATTTCAATGTACAGCGTAATATGTTCAACCTTGGTGATGCTGTCAGTTTAAACAACTCCGATAATGAAATCGCGGATATATTCGCTGACGATGATGTAACGCTCCAAGACGGAGACGGCGGGCTTCAACAGCAAAGCCTTGATATGTTTGATGCTAATGTTTTCACAAACGACCGTAACCGTCAGTCAATCAGGGAGGGGAAGTCTCCCAACGTTGACGCTTCCGGCACAGAACGGCGCAATTTCCGCATAACCGACGACCATCTGGGCGAAGGCGGCGCCAAGATGAAATACAGTTTTAATGTAACGGCAATCCGCACATTGCAAGCCATTGAATCCGAGAACCGTCTGGCGACGCCGGAAGAACAGGAAACGCTTTCGCGGTATGTGGGCTGGGGCGGGTTACAGCAAGCGTTTGATAAGGATAACGCGGGCTGGGGCAAGGAGTACGCCGAACTGAAAAGCCTGCTTACACCAGAGGAATACGATTCCGCGCGGGCCTCGGTGCTTAACGCTCATTACACATCGCCCACGGTTATTAGGGCTATGTATGAGACGCTGGAGCGGATGGGTGTAACCGAAGGCAATATACTGGAACCTTCCTGCGGCGTGGGTAACTTCTTGGGGCTTCTGCCGGATAGCATGAAAAAAGCGAAGCTGTACGGCGTGGAACTGGATTCAATCACCGGGCGCATGGCGAAACAGCTTTATCAGCGGGCGGACATAAAAGTCATGGGGTTTGAAAAGACGGACACGCCGGATGCCTTTTTCGACGCGGCAGTTGGTAATGTGCCTTTCGGCTCATATAAAATCGTGGACAAAAGGTATGATAAGCATAACTTCTACGTGCATAATTACTTTTTTGCCAAGACGCTGGATCAGGTGCGCCCGGGTGGTATCGTCGCCTTTGTCACCACAAAGGGTATGATGGACCGGGCAAATCCCGAAGTGCGGAAGTATATCGCGCAGCGGGCGGAGCTGCTTGGCGCGGTGCGCCTGCCTAACAACGCCTTTTTAAAGAACGCCGGAACGGAAGTCACCAGCGACATCATTTTCATGCAAAAACGCGATCGGCAAATTGACATAATGCCGGAATGGGTGCATTTGGGGCAGACTGAGGACGGCCTACCTATAAACAGCTATTTTGTTGACAATCCTCATATGATGCTCGGAAGGATGACAAACGACCAGGGTACGCGGATGTACGGGAGTGCGAACGACACAACCTGCGAACCCATCCCCGGCGCTGACTTGGCCGAGCAGTTAAAAGAAGCCCTCTCTCATGTCACCGGGCGGATTACCGAAGCCGAGTTTGAGGATATTGAAGGGATACAGGATCATTCCGTTCCGGCAAATCCAGCCGTCCGCAATTTCAGTTATACTATTGTCGATAACACCGTATACTTCCGGGAAAACAGCCGTATGTACCCGGTGGATATGCCGGCGGCTACGCTGGAGCGTGTCAAGGGCATGGTGGAGTTGCGGGACGTAACGCGGATGTTGATTGACTTACAGCTTGACGATTACCCGGAACACACGATAAAAAAGAAGCAAGCGGAGTTGAATCGGCTTTATGATGCCTTTACCCGGAAATTCGGGTTGGTGAACGACAGCGCCAACGCTAGGGCTTTTCAAGCGGATTCGTCCTATTATCTTCTTTGTTCTCTCGAAATCCTTGACGAAAACAGCAAATTGAAGCGTAAGTCTGATATGTTTACCAAACGCACCATAAAGCAGAAGAAGGTCATTACTTCCGTTGACACATCCAGTGAGGCGCTTGCGGTATCCATAGGCGAAAAGGCGCGGGTAGATATTGATTACATGGCCGCTCTAACAGGTTTCACGCCCGAGAAGATACTGACGGATTTAGAGGGCGTTATCTTCTGCGATATAGGAAATCCAAACGAGAGCTTAACAAACTTTGACCCCGACAGCATGAAGTCGTATGAGAAGTTCCCGTTAGTGACCGCGGACGAGTACCTTTCGGGAAATGTGCGGGAAAAGCTGGCGAGAGCGCGATGGTTCCAAAAGGATGCTGGCGACACGTTTCATGGAATAAATGTGTCGGGCAATGTTAAGGCTCTGGAACAAGCCCAGCCTAAAGACCTGGAGGCCGGGGAAATCGCCGTCCGCCTTGGCGCGACGTGGATTGATAAGAGTTATTGCCAGGAGTTTATGTATGAACTGCTGAAAACGCCATTTTACTTACAAAACGCTATTCAGGTCAGTTATTCCGAGCATACCGGCGAATGGAATATCTCAGGAAAAACTCAGGTTTCATATAACGACGTTCTCGCTAATGTAACATACGGCACAAGCCGCGTGAACGCATACAAAATAATTGAGGAAACACTGAACTTGAAAGATGTCCGGGTTTATGATACAAAGATAGTTGACGGAAAAGAACAGCGTATCCTCAATAAAAAGGAAACAACGCTTGCCGCGCAGAGACAGGACGCCGTTAAGCTGGCGTTCAAGGAATGGATATTCAAAGACCCGGAGCGGCGGCAGACCCTGGTAGCTCTTTATAATGCGCGGTTTAACAGCACACGGCCCCGCGAGTATGACGGTTCGCATATAATGTTTGGCGGAATGTCGCCGGAAATTATGCTTATGAAACATCAGACGGGGGCAGCCGCCCGTGTTCTATATGGCGGCAACACGCTTCTGGCGCACGAAGTCGGGGCAGGCAAGACCTTTGAAATGGTAGGAGCCGCTATGGAGTTAAAGCGGCTGGGGCTGTGTAACAAGAGCCTTTTCGCCGTGCCGAATCATCTTACCGAACAATGGGCCAGCGAGTTTTTAAGGTTATATCCGTCAGCGAATATCCTGGTGGCTACCAAGAAAGATTTCGAGATGAAAAACCGCAAGAAATTCTGCGCCAAGATAGCCACAGGGGACTATGACGCTGCGATAATCGGCCATAGTCAGCTTGAAAAGATACCGTTATCAAAAGAGAGACAAGAACGCCTGATTAACGATCAGATTGACGAGCTGACATATGGGCTTGAGGAATTAAAGCACAGCCGGGGTGAACGATTTACGATTAAACAAATGGAGAAAACCAAGAAAAACCTTGAGGCACGGCTTGAAAAGCTCAACGATGACAGTAAAAAAGATAATGTTGTCACTTTTGAGCAATTAGGCATAGACAGGCTTTTTGTTGATGAATCGCATTTTTACAAAAATCTCTTTTTGGTGACTAAAATGCACAATGTAGCGGGACTATCAACTTCGGAAGCCCAAAAGTCCTCAGATATGTTTCTCAAATGCCGTTACATGGATGAAATAACGGGCGGTAAAGGGATTATTTTTGCCACAGGTACGCCTGTTACTAATTCAATGACTGAATTATACACCGTTCAGCGTTACTTGCAGTATGATTCCTTAGTAAACGCTAATCTCCAGCATTTCGATTCCTGGGCTTCTACCTT
>JAISVU010000113.1 GCA_031271375.1 Clostridiales bacterium
CTGCTGCCCCATGTGTTCGAGCGCGGCGTGTCAGGCGCGCCAGGCGGCACGGGGCTGGAGCTTGCCATCAGCCGGGAAGCGGCGCGGAAGCATGGCGGCGATTTGACGTTGGAAAGCGAGTACGGCCACGGCGCGACGTCTACGCTGACATTACCGGCCTGCCGGTTGGAGGAGAGGCGTGAAGATGGAATCGTTCTATTGGTAGAGGACAATTTGAAGATACTGGACGCCGACCGCCGCATATTGGAAGAGGACGGCATGACGGTGCTGACTGCTGCCAGCCTGGCCGAAGCGCGGCGGCGACCGCCAGCGCCGTTTGACGACCGCACGGTCGACCTGCTCTCCGGGCGCGGCCTGGAGGGAAAGGACTTGCTGGTATACACCACCTTCGACACGGAGGAGATCGGCTTCGCGCTGCCGTAGCGTTCGCAAGGGACGTCGCCGCGCCGGTTTTGTCTGCGGTGAGCGTGAGCGCAGTAACCCATCAGGGCGGGACACTGAACTTCACCTCCAGTGAGGCGGGAACCTATTATTATCTCGTCTGCGCGGCGGCTGACACAGCGCCGGACGCAGCTGCGGTGAAGGCGCAGGGTATGGCGGCCGCCAAAGGCGCCGGCGCAGTTGCAGCAGGCGCGAACACATCCGGTATTACCGGCCTTTCGGCGGAAACTGATTATATCGTTTATATCGTGGCGGAGGACGCCTACGGTAACATTTCGCCGGTGAGCGCGTTCCCGTTCAGCACGACAGTGGCGCCAATTGGAGACACCGCACCTTCCGCGTCATCAGTAAACGCGAACGCGGCGGCTCCCGAGGCCGGTACGCTGCTCAACGGCTCCTACGCCTACAACGAGGGAACCGGCACGGGCGCGGGGCCTGACGCCTCCGCGTTCCGGTGGTACAGAGGCGATACGGCTGCGTGGGCTACTTCCTATCCGCAAGCCATCCCCGGCGCGACGGCCAAGACCTATACCCCCACCGGCGCGGATGTGGGCAAATACCTCTACTTTGAGGTAACGCCGATAAACGGCGCTATGCCGGGAACCGCCGTTCAAAGCCCGGCGTCCGGGCAGGCGGGTATCATGGTATCCCTTATTGTGAACGTAAACGGCACGACCGACGTGGCGGCGATCAACGGCGGCGCGGAGCCTGTGAAGGTGGTATCGGCTGCCGCGCCTATCCTCTCGGCGACGCTGGGCGACGCGGGAAGCGTCGCGTGGACGGTTTCAACGGGCGGCGGCATGTCCTCCGACGCGGCGGCAGTCAGTCCCGGGTACGCGCTCCCGGCAATGAACGAAAGCGTGGCAGCGCCGATCACGATCACAGCGGCGTTAGCGGCGGCTTTGCCCGCAGTGACCGGCGTGACGGTCAATCCCTCCAGCGTCACGGTGCAAAAGGGCGATAGTTTCCAGTTCAGCGCCAAGGTGACAGGCGCGAACAATCCAAGCCAGGCAGTCATATGGTCGGTGAACAGCACGGACGGCTCCGCCTTCAGCACAGACGGCCTTCTATCCGTAACGGCTGGCGAAAACGCCGAAACACTCACGGTTACAGCAACTTCCATGCTGGATAACTTGCGGACTGGCACGGCGACCGTAACCATCCCGCAGGCTGTTACGATTTATACCGTTACTGTCAACGGCAGCTACGCGGTCACTTCCGGCGCGGGGAGATACGCCAAGGGCATGATCGTTACCATTCGCGCGGGCAGCCGGGACGATTACGTATTTACCGGCTGGACGGCTTTTTCAAACGGAGTTGCGTTCGCAAACTGGAACAGCGCGGTTACGACGTTTGTTATGCCTGCCAATGCCGTATATGTTACGGCGAATTGGCAATATAACGGCGGCGGTTCATCCTCCGGCGATGGCGGTTCGTCCTATACCCCGCCCTACACCCCGCCCGGCACAGCAAGCGGCACATTCACCGCCAACTCCGTCCAAACAATCTACAACAGAACAGGCGGCATCTATGCCTCAACCATCAGTGACGTGACATTGCGCGGCATCGTGAACGACGCCGCAAAGCGCGAGGATGGCACGAGGGTCGTCAAGCTGGATTACGACGCCGTAAGCAGCCCGGCATCCATGACCAATCTGGCGCTGACGCTGGACGCCTCTCAGCTCACGGCGGACGAGGATGTTACCTTCATCGTGGAGACGCCCTTAGGCGGGTTTATCTTCACCACCGCGCAGATGCGGCAATGGTTCGACGGCGACGCTTTAAGCGCTTACACCATCACGCTTACGAAATCCAGTCTGCGGGTGGATGTGAAGCAGAACGGCAAGACCGCCGTCTGGAACCGGCTAACCCCGATGGGCAGGATCGGCGTGCCGTACACCCTCAAAGCCGGAGAGGACGCCGCAAATCTTGTAGTGACGGTTTCCGGCAGGCGCGCGCTGCCCACCAGCGTTTACGAGAACGGCATTGTCTACGCGAATATCTTCGCCCTCGGAACCTACAAAGCAGCTATTGTAACGCCAGCGAATTTCACCGATACGGCGGATTATGCCAAAGACGCGGTAAAGGCCATTCAACAGACCGGCGTAATTGCTGGTAATTCGGGCAGCCTCTTTGACCCGAAAGGCAGCACCGCAAGGGGCGAAGCCGCCGCTATCCTGCGCCGCTTCGTGGAGCTTGTCATAGACGAGAGAGCGGCGCGGGATAGGTACAGGACGACGCGGGGCAATGGCAGTATTTAGACGCTTACGGCAAAGGGATGCCTCGCGTTTCGGGCATCCTTTTGCCATCCCTACTCTTTCCGTATTGGTAACTTGTCGGAGTATTAATTGATTTGTCCCGTATATTTGTGTATAATAATTCCATCGGGAGGTGTGTTACTGGTGAAAATACTGATGTGCCTTATTCTGTCGGTTATTCTTCCGCTGTCCCTATGTTCATGTGACTTTAACACGAACAGTGGCAAAAACGCGGCACAGCCGCCGGACGCGGATAATTTGTCGAGCGTTACGGTAACGCTTGATTTTTTCAGGCAGTCCGGTTACGCTTCAAACCAATTCGCGGTATGGATTGAATCCGAGAGCCAGCTGGTAAAAACCCTTTACGCTACGCGCTACACCGCTAACGGCGGGTACAAGCAAAGGCCGGACTCCATCCCGGACTGGGTATCGAAATCCGGCTTGTCGGAGATGACAAAGGCCCAGGTTGACGCGGTCACTTCCGCTACGCCGAAATCCGGCTCCGTTTCCTATATTTGGGATTTAACGGACCGGAACGGCGAACCCGTTCCCCCCGGTGAATATACATTCGTCGTTGAGGGGAGCCTGCGCTGGAAGAACCGCGTTGTATATTCCGGCGTAATCGACACTGGCGGAGAAGCCGTCACTGTCCAGGCGGAAGCCGAGTATTTCTATGAAGGTTCGGACGGCCAGGCCGCTTTAACAGCCGATTCGCCGGAAAACACGATGATTACGAATGTCTCCGTCAGCTTCACGCCCGTCCAGATATGACTAACCTAAGTAATAAAGTCATTGACAAAACCCTTCTATTCCTATATAATAATAACTATCAACAACAAATTATTATCAAAAGGAGAAATGATCGATGAAGAAGTTTGTCTGCTCCGTCTGCGGTTACGTTCACGAGGGTTCCGCGCCGCCTGAAAAGTGTCCCCTGTGCAAAGCTCCGGCATCCGCGTTCAACGAGATGGCCAGCGAGGGCTTAGTCTTTGCCGACGAGCATAAGCTCGGCGTGGCGAAGGGCGTCGACCCGTCCGTTATTGAAGGCTTGCGCCAGAACTTTAACGGCGAGTGCATGGAAGTGGGCATGTACCTTGCGATGAGCCGCCAGGCGGACCGCGAGGGATATCCCGAGGTCGCCGAGGCCTTTAAGCGCTATGCCTTTGAAGAAGCCGAGCACGCCGCTAAGTTCGCCGAGCTGCTAGGCGAGGTGCTTGAGCCGTCCACAAAGAAGAACCTTGAGCTGCGCGCCGCCGCCGAGCACGGCGCGACACAGGGGAAAAAAGACCTTGCCGTGAAGGCGAAGGAGCTTAACCTGGACGCGATACATGACACGGTGCATGAGATGTGCAAGGACGAGGCCCGTCATGGTAAAGGTTTCCAGGGTTTATTAACGCGTTATTTTAAATAAATGGACGCAAGAAGGAACACTATCCAGCGCCGGATGATTCTGGATTCGGTAAAGGAGCTGGATATACACGCCACGGCCGAGCAGGTTTATGAGCGCATCGCGGCGGAACATCCCGCAATCGGCAAGGCCACCGTTTACCGCAACCTAAGCCGGATGGCCGAGGCTGGGGAGCTGCAAGGCATCGGCAATTTCGGAGGTTCCGCGCATTATGACCATAACCTGGAAAAGCATTATCATTTTATCTGCGATAAATGCGGGCGGGTTTTTGATGTGATGTCGTTCTTCCCCGAGATTGAGGAACGGATTGAGGCAATGGACGGGTTTACAATAAAGGGGCATAGCCTGACATTCAGCGGGCTATGCCCGGAGTGCGGTAAGCTTAATTAACGAGACTCAAGTGTGGTTATTAACATACTATGCGCGGGTCTTTTTTATTGAATATAAGACATGGGGATTGACAATGAGCAGAAAGGAAATCATCCGCTTCCGCAGTGTTACCCGTGAATACGGCGCGGAACCCAACGTATTGAAGGCTGTTGACGATGCCAGTTTTTCCATAATGGAAGGGGAGTTCGCCATTATCCTCGGCCCTTCCGGCGCGGGAAAGTCTACTTTGCTCAACCTGCTAGGCGGAATGGATCGCGCCACAGCAGGCAGTATTACCGTGAACGGCAGGGACATAACGGGCCTCACCGACGACGGGCTTACAGAGTACAGGGCCGAAAACGTAGGCTTCGTCTTTCAGTTTTATAACCTCATCCCCACTTTGACGGCGCTGGAAAACGTCGCGCTTACGAGAAAGATCGTGAAAAACCCGATAGACGCGAGGGAGGCGCTGGGATTTAAGAAAGGCGCGATAACAAGGCATTATATAGCTTACGGGTTCTTTCTTGTTCTTGCGGGGGCGGCGTTGGGCTGCTTGCTTGGGCCTATTACCCTACCTGTTTTATCCCTCTATGTCCGGGTTTTAC
>JAISVU010000154.1 GCA_031271375.1 Clostridiales bacterium
GGTCTCCTCCTCGTGCATCTCAAGGTCGGAATCCCTGGTTATTCTGAAGCAGTATGAGCAAACCACACGGTTCCCCATGAATAATCTATGCGAAAAGGCTTTTACGATTTCCTCTATTAGTATAAACCTGCCCGCGCCGATTTCAAACAGCCTCGGAACCACAGAGGGGACTTGAACCACGGCGTAACGCCTGCTCTCCCCCTTTTTCTCAAGTTCCAAAATGATATTAAGGGAACGGTTGCTTAGAAACGGAAAGGGACGGCTTTGGTCGATTGCCATAGGCGTAAGGATCGGGGAGAGGGTTGTGTTGAAATACCTCTCCGCGGTTACCTTCTCATTCTCCGTCAGGCCAGACATATCCAGAAAGCTCAGGCCCTCCAGCGCAAGCCCTCTGCATACCGAACGCAGGAAGCAATTATACTGGTCATAAACCATTTTATGGGTTTTTAACGAAATAGCCGCCTGCTGCTCCTCCGGCGTCATTCCGGCGGGGTCTTGCCCGGAAGAACCGATACCCGATAAGGCCATTAACCCGGAAACCCTTACCATAAAAAATTCATCTAAGTTAGACGAGCATATGGAAAGGAACTTCAAGCGCTCCCCGAGGGGATTGCTTTTATCCTGCGCCTCTTCCAATACCCTTCCGTTAAACTCAAGCCAGCTCAGTTCCCTGTTTATATAAAGCTCAGATGAACGCAAATCCCTTTTATCAGCCATGATCCATCCCTCACATAATAATTCTATCTAAACAGCCTTTACATGGAGCGTCGCCTTAACGCCGAATACTTCCCCGAAGAAGGCGCTCTTGCGGTTAAACGCCCATTTTTCAAGCTCTATGTTACGATTTGTCTGCACATGCACCACCAGCTCGTCCCCATCGGCGGTAACGGTAAGGTCGTTTATTTTTTGAAGCCTTCCCCGGTCAAGGGCGTCGGCGAGGCGCAGGATAGCCGCGAGTTTTGCCGTCACAGCCATATCCCCCGCGGCCGAGGCCGAATAAGGCTCGGTGTCCGGCTGATCGGCGCTGTGCAGCAGGCAGATTTGCGCTAATACATTCATGTCCCGCTGATTAAGACCCACGATGTCTAACCCCGAGAGTATATTATACGAATGGCGCGCGTGATCCTTAACGTCGATAAACTTGCCGAAGTCGTGAAGATATGCGGCGCACTGCAATAAAATACGTTCTCTTGCCCCCATGCCGTGGAGTTTTCTTATCTTGTCAAATATCTTTAATGAAAAGTCTTCCACAAGAGAGGCGTGAGCCTCTATTACCTCATATCGCGCCGCGAGGGCTTTCACCGCCAGCAGCGTACTCTTATAAAACTCTTTATCGATCTTCGCCGCCTCTTCGGGAAAGAGCATACAATAGAGAACTGATTCGTTAAGATAAGCCTGCGGCAGAAGCGCTTCCTCGGCTCCGGCAAGGCTGAACAAATCCCCAAGAATACAGCACGCGGGTATAATCACCTCCGCCCTGGCCAGCGACAGCTGATATTCCTTTGAAATATTCTCGGTTGACGCGTATTTAACCCTGTTGTAGAGCTTTTCAAGATTCTTCTTCTTTAACATAAACGCGGCCCCGGCGTTTTCGGCCCCGCAGAGATCTTTCATTATATTCACATCGCCGCCGGTGAGGATCAGCTTTTCGGGCCTGACCCCGTCGGGCATATCGTGAACATCCAAAGCGGCCCGGATAAATTCTTCTATCATAACATGGTATTCCTGGGTATAAGTGGCGGCGTGCTCGAACAGCTCGCTTATCCTGAGAGGGCCTACCTTAACGCTGCGGTAGTAAACAATACGCCCGTTCTTAATAATAGATATGCCTACGCTGCCGCTGCCCACATATCCCATCAGCGCCGAGGAAAGGTCTTCATTTACCAGCGTCCTCAAGGCGGTTTTGAAAATATGCAGTTTTTCCTCTAAACCGTCCATTATCTCTACGTCAAGCCCTGTCTTTAAACGTATTTGATCTAGTATATATCCCTTGTTCCGGGCTTCCCTAAGGGCTGTCGTCGCAATGACGCGGATGTCCTTTGAACCTACTCCGTAACATGCCGCCGTCTCCAGATACCCTTTTATTATTAAGCAGGCCTTATTTACCTTATCAAATCCCAATTTGCCCAGATTAAAGGTATCCTTGCCAATCGCCAACGGATATTCTAAAAACTCCAGGACATGCACCCTGTCATCCCTGCGGTCTCCCACAAGCAAGCGCAATGTGTTTGAACTGAACTCTATCACCGCCGCCACAGCAGGTTTTCGTGCCTTATGCTTCTTCATTGCCCATCCCTCTCGAAACATGCCTTACATATAATTATACCGAATTTTGCCGATTTTGCAAGTAAAACACAAAGCCGCCATGAGGCGGCCTTGGTAATATCATTTATACTTGTTACTCCCCGCTCTCCGAGCTGGGATTGTCGGTAGCCGCCGGAACCTCCGGGGGTTCCGGGGATGCTGCGGGGCTCTCTGTTTCTGCGGTTCCCCCGTCGTTGTTATCAGTTGTGGTATCTGCGCTGTTATCGCCTGTTTCCGTATTTATTTCGGTCGCGGGCGAAGCGCTGTCGCTTGTTTCCGTAGGTTCGGCCATAAGGTTATTCTTGTCGATGACTTGGCCGTCGAGGCGGTTTTTATCCACAGAGGGGGCATCTATCACCTTTGTAGCGGAGGTTTCCGCTTCGTTTACAACAGGAGCGGCGGGGGTCGCCGTGACGACGGGAGCCTTCGCGTTGTCTGCGGCGGGGGCTATCGTTTCATTTTTAGCCATCCGCGAAGGCAATGCGTTATGAAACCTCATATTATATCTTCTGTTCAGAGGATTCATAGAGCGCTGCCAGCGTCTGTAATGATAATCATTGTAACCCTTTCTCTGGCCGCTGTTCCGGGCTCCATTTTTCGTGTCGTTCGGGGTTGTTATGTTTTCATTCTTTACGCCGTCGTCTTTCTTAGCAACAAGATTGGCGGGAGTTTCTTTTACCGTATTGGTAACAGTTCCTTCGGCTATCCGTTCTGTCTTGAGCGCTCTCCTGCGGACATAGGGCCTGAAAATGCTGGAAAACCTATTTCTGCGCATCGCTCGCTGCCTGTTTATTTCCTCGGCGTTTCGTATATTTTGATTATTTACTGCGCCGTTTTTATTCATGGCATTTTGGGTATTGATATTTCGAGCCTTGATATTTTGAGCCGTGCTCTTAGGGGCGCTCTCCGTATTGCTAGCGGCAGGAGTGTTATCCGCGCCTCTTATAAAAGTGTTATTTGGCGCGGTATAGGAGCTGGGTGCACTATACATCCCGGTATCATAAACAGGGTTTGAAGCCGGAACGCTGTTCGTCTGGGCCGTATCCTGCGGCGTAACAGCATTCATTATGTTACTTGCCGCGGCATTCGTGTTATTGTTTTTAATATTACTCGTTACAGCATTAACCCTTGCGGCGGCTCTCGTTGCTCTATTGGTTCTGGCGCCGCTCGCGGCGTTTCGTGTTCTTGTCCTAGTCCCCATTGATCCGTCGGAGTTAGGGAACGGTTTAGCCTTTCGGGGTGTTTTATCGCCTGTATTGTTAAGGACATCGCGCACATAAGCCTTTATATCCTTCGTCTGCGTTTCGGCGGCGGGTTTAACGGCCTCGGCGGCTTTCTTTAATCCCGAACGCCGTCCGGCGTTGTAGGCCATGTTGAAAATTTTCATATTATTCGCGGCGGCTTCATTCCGTGCTGCGTCTGCCTGGGCCTTAACCGCGGCGGAATTGTCTGCCGGTTTAACGGCGTTTACGTTCGCCGCTGCCCTCTTCGCGGTGTTCTTTGTGCTTTTCTTTGTGTTATTTGTGTCCTTTGTGGTTTGAGCAATATTCGCTGCCGCCGTTCTTTTCGCTTTTGCGTCGGTTATCCCGGTGGAACCGATATTGTTATTAACCACTTTTTCCGGGACAAGAATTCTGCTATCTGCCGAGCTGGACTGGCCTTGCGCCGTTGGGGAAGTAACGGCGGTTACGCGTCGCACTGGGCCGGAGTGGTAGCGTCCGGCGAAAGACCGTGTAGCTGGGGTGCTGTCTGTCGCCGTATTGTTATTGATATTTCGGGAAATATTATTCTTGAGATTATTCCCCGTTGTGTTATAATTACGGGTGACTGTTTTCGCCGGGTTTGCTATACGGTTATTCCCGTATGTACCCCTTTGAGCCGTTCCGGTGCTTTGGTTGGCTGCGCGGTTTACCGCTCCCGTGGCTCTGGAAGTCAGGTTGTTGTTAGTCCGGTATCTCCGTCCTGACGCTGTGCGGTTGGTCGCGGTGTTGGCGTTGTTCCAACCCATTATACCGTTGTAGCTGGCTCCGTTATTTGTTCTGTAGGAGCGGTTGTTATCGTAGGCGTAGCGGTCGTTCGTGTTATGAGCGGCTCGCCCGCCTGCAATCGAAACGTTGCTTGCCGACTTTTTAGCGGTTTTGGCGGGCTTGCAGCCGGTTGCGGTTACGGCCATCGCTCCTGATAACGCCAGCGCTAAAGCAAGTTTTCTCAACCTAAATTTCATGCTTTCCTCCTTATTTTTAGTAGATATCTATATCAAGCGCCGAAATTAAATCACAATCTTGGTCATAATTTCTGAGGCGCGTTAATTATTCTGGCCGGATTGACTATTAAAATACTGTAGTTCAATTGGAGCTTTTGCATAGAAATACATGCGAATACATAATAAAGGAGCGGGATTTTGTGGAAATAAAACGCTTGAGCGGCATTCTTGCGCATCCCACGTCATTTCCGTCAAAATATGGGATCGGCGATTTGGGCGAAGGAGCGCGGATCTTTATGCGCTTTTTAAAGGATAGCGGTCAAAAGCTATGGCAAATACTGCCTTTAAACCCCACAGGCTTCGGCGACTCACCCTACCAAAGTTTTTCCACTTTCGCCTCGAACGAGCTTTTGATAAGCCCCGACGGGCTTTTTGAAGACAATCTATTGGAAGAAATCGATTTGATACCGTTTACTCCGTGCAATCCGGCTACGGTAGACTACGGCCCGGTAATCAAGCATAAACACACTATACATAGGAAGGCTTACGCGCGGTTTAAAACGCAATTAAATGAAACCGGCGAGGATTCGGAGCTGGCTGCCGGTTATAAAGCCTTTTGCCGGAAACACGCTTCATGGCTCCCGGATTACGCTTTATTCGTGGCGATAAAGAATTATTTCATTGACGAACGCCGCAATGAATTTTTAAGCCCGGGCTATAAGGCTTATAAGCGGGCAAACCCGCTCCTTTCCGGCGAGAATCAAGTAAAGGATTTTTATTACGGCGCGGTATGGAATTCGTGGCCGGAAGACCTTGCCCAGGCAAAACCCGCCGCTGTGAAGGCATGGCGGGCGAAACTGGCGGACGAGGTTCAATACATCCAGTTTCTTCAGTTTATGTTTATGAAGCAATGGGCGAAGATAAAGTCACTCGCGGCGCAGTACGGCATCACCGTTATTGGGGACATCCCAATCTTCGTGGCCTATGACAGCGCGGACATGTGGACGAACCGCGCGCTTTTTCAAATGAACGGAATGAACCCCGCCGCCGTCGCCGGGGTTCCGCCGGATTACTTTTCCCAAAAAGGCCAGCTTTGGGGCAATCCGTTATATGAATGGGACGAACATCAAAGGACGGGGTTCAAGTGGTGGAAGCGGCGGCTCGCCCATACGCTGGAGTTGGTTGATGTGGTTCGTATCGATCATTTCAGGGGTTTTGAAGCCTATTGGCGCATAAATTACGGGGCCAAAGACGCCGTAAAGGGCAAATGGGTCAAAGCCCCTGGGGACGCGCTCTTCGAGTCTCTTGGCCCCGCGAATATCATCGCCGAGGATCTTGGTGTTATTACGAAGGAAGTCACCGCGATGCGCAGGCGTTTCGGCCTGCCGGGTATGCGAATTCTGCAGTTCGCGATGGAAGGCGGGGCAGCCGACCCGTACATGCCGCATAACTTCGAGGACGGTCACAGCGTGGTTTATACAGGCACCCATGATAACGAAACCACAATGGGCTGGTACAGCGGAGCCAGTGAAAAAACAAAGGATTACTTTCGGAAATACCTGAATGTAAGCGGCGAAAACGCTGCGTGGGATTTGATGCGCCTGGCTTTTTCGTCCACTGCGGGATGGGCCGTCGTTCCTATTCAAGACGTGCTGTCCCTGGGCAACGAGGCCCGGATGAACCTGCCCGGGTCCAAAGAGGGGAATTGGCGTTTCCGGTTTACGGCGGACATGCTTACCGATGAGCGGGCAAAGGGGTTGAGGTATCTGTCGGAGCTTTTCGGGAGAAATCTCGATATATCGAAGTGAGGAGGATTCTTTTTGAGCAAGCGGGATAAACTCCTTCTTTAAATATTAGCTTATCAGGTAAAGCAAGTAAGATTCGCAATCATAAAAACAGACTGGGAGGCGGGAAAAATGTATAAGTACGAAATTATCCTTTATTGGAGCTCTGAAGATAGCGCGTTTATCGCCGAAGCCCCTGAATTAGCCGGATGTTCCGCGCATGGGGAAACGCAGATTGAGGCGCTCAATAACCTCGAAGTCATTATTTCCGAATGGATTGAAACCGCGAGATTAATCGGGCGAGCCATCCCAGAACCGCGCGGAAGATTGATATTTGCCTAATGAACGATACAATAGACCTTTCGCAAACCATTGAATGCGGCCAGTTCTTCCAATACAGAAAGGATAACGGCGGCTATTGGGTCATCTCCTCCGGGAAGCGGGCGTTTATACGCCAAGACGGGGACGGGTTGCGGTATGAAGGCGTCAATGACGGCGATGCCGCATTTTGGGACAATCTTCTCGACCTTTCAACGGATTATGAAGAAATCAAGTGTCGCCTCACGGAGAGCGACCCCGTAATGCGCGAGGCCGTGCTGTTCGCTCCGGGGATACATATAATGAATCAAGACCCCTGGGAATGTATGCTGGGCTTTATAATATCCCAGAACAACCGGATTCCGATGATTATGA
>JAISVU010000169.1 GCA_031271375.1 Clostridiales bacterium
GGGCTTCGACATCCGCCACATCGTCATCGACGAGGCCCAGGATATGAGCCTGTTCCAGATCGACATGCTCAAAACCCTGATGAACACAGGCTCTTTCACGATACTCGGCGACCTTTGCCAGGGGATATACGCCTTCAAGGGCTTATCGTCCTGGGAGGATGTCAGCGAAAAGGTATTCGGCGGACGGGGCCGGTTTATGCCGCTGGAGCGCAGCTACCGCACCACGGTGGAAATCATGGATTACGCCTCTAAAACGGCGGATTTGCTCAAGCTGAATGTGCCCAGAGCCGTGCCCGTCATCCGTCACGGCCCCGCGGTCGTCCATAAGGAATGCGCGGCGGGAAAGGATCAGGCCGCCGCGATAGACGGGATAATTAAGGCTTATCAGCAGAACGGGCGGCAGTCCGCCGCTGTTATCTGCAAGACGCCCGACGAATGCCAGCGTTTAAAGAAGCTCCTTAAATCGCCGGGCATCCGCCTCCTTACAGGCAGGGAAAAGGACTACGGCGGCGGGACAGTCATCCTTCCCGCCTATCTTTCAAAGGGGCTGGAGTTCGACGGGGTTGTTATCGCGGACGCGTCGCGCTTCGGCATGACCGAGACCGACGTCAAGCTGCTGTATGTGGCAATGACCAGGGCGCTGCATGAGTTGAGCGTTGTATCCGTAAAATGAATACTATTAACGGCTCCGGGTTCCGCAACTATATAATCAAGCGTCTCGCCTTCGCCTTCCTTACGTTTTTCCTGATTGTCACGCTGTCGTTCTGCATAATCAGGCTGATGCCTGGCAGCGTATATGACAGCGCGGATATCCCCGAAGCGGTTCTGAAGCTCTCCGAGGACAGGCTTTTATTGGACAAGCCAGTCCTATATCAGTATGCGGCGTACATCAAAAATGTCTTTATTAAATGGGATTTCGGCATGTCGTTGAAGGTCGAGCCCGGCGTACCCGCCTTCGATGTCCTTAAACGCCGCATCCCCGTTTCCCTCGGAATAAACGGGCTTGCGCTGCTTATATCTCTGCCGCTTGGCGCCTTGCTCGGGGCTGCGGCCGCGCTCAAACGCGGTAAGCTGACGGACAGGCTTATTACGTTTAATACCGTTCTTCTCATGTCCGTGCCGTCGTTTATCCTCGCGTCGCTGCTGCAGTACGGCGCGGCGTTTAAACTGGGTGTCGGCGATATATTGTATAGACCCACCGGGCCGTTCTGGGCAAGGGCCGCCTCTATAGCCCTTCCGGTTATCGCGCTGGCCATTGGCCCGGCCGCCCTGCTTGCCCGCAGTCTCCGCGACGAGCTTACGGAGGCCGCGGACGCGGATTTCATCCTCTTCGCGAAGGCGAAGGGCCTGGGCGCGTTCACGGTTTTAAAGCGTCACGGCCTGCGCTTTTCGGTTATTCCTTTGGTTCCGCTGCTTACGGTTATGTTTACGGATATCCTGGGCGGCTCGCTTGTGGTTGAGCGCATATTCGCGGTGGGCGGCGCTGGCGGGATTCTGGTGGACTCCATCAACGCAAGGGATTATAACCTCATCATGGCGGTCGTTATATTTTATACCGGAATAGAGCTGCTGGCGCTCTTCGCCGCCGACCTGCTGCTTGGGGTTATCGACCCCAGGATACGGATTGGAGGGGAAGCGAGGTGAAGCGGCTTATCCCTGCTCTGCTGCCTATATTCGCCGTGTTGTTCCTCGCCGTTGTCTGTCCGCTTATAAGCCCTTACAGTTATGACGAACAGAATAACGCGCTGAGGAATCTTCCGCCGAGGATACCGTTTCTCGAGCGGTTCGGGATTATGGACGGCAGCGCCGTTTTAACCAAGCGCCGGGCGGACGGATTGGAAGACCCCGGCATATATCCCCCAAACTCCATAATAAAGATCATGCGGGAATATGAGACATTGAGCGTTCCGATGGCGGATATAAAGGCCGACATCTACGCGCTTAACGGGGTGAAGGACCGGTATTTCTGGTTTGGCACGGATTATCTTGGGCGCGATATGTGGACGAGGCTGTGGACAGGCGCGCGCATATCGTTATTTATCGCACTGGCCGCCGTTATGATAAACATATTGATGGGAAGCGTATGCGGAGCCGTTTCCGGGTTCTACGGCGGTTTTTGGGATTTATCGCTGATGCGGGCCGCCGAAATAGTTGAAGGCATACCCCAACTGGCTGTTTTTACGCTTATAATCCTGTTCATGGGGGCCGGGACGGGCTCTATAATCCTGGCGCTTTCCGTCAGAGGCTGGACAGGGTACGCCCGGGTCGTCCGCGCACAGTTTCTTAGATACAGGGAGAGCGAGTTCGTGCTGGCGGCGCGGATAATGGGCGCCGGCGACAGGCGCCTGATATTCCGCCATATACTGCCCTACGCCGCCGGCCCTGTAATAACAAAGGCGATGAGCGCCGTCCCTGGGGCCATCTTTGCCGAATCCTTCCTCGCTTACCTGGGGCTTGGGATACAGGCCCCGCTGCCCTCTATCGGGGTGCTGCTCGCCGACGGGCGGGAGACGCTGCTGCAGTCGCCTTATCAAACCTTTATCCCGGCGCTGGTGATGTGCGTGCTGATGGTTTCGTTTAACGGGCTGGCGATAAGGCTACGGCTTCGCAGCCGAGTGAAAAGTGAACAATGAAGTACGAAAAAATTAAACCGTCCAGTTATCTAGTCTTAAACCATGTACACGGTTGAATTCCTTTGCATTATTAGTGATTAACACGCCGTCATCCGCCAAAACAGTAGCGGCAATGAATAAATCGTTAGGCCCGATAAGCGTCCCCGCCTTTTCGAGATCCGATCTGATTCTTGCGTAGTATTCGATTGCCATACCCTTAAAAGGTATCACTTCAAAAGGCGCGAGGAATGATAAAATCTTCAACCTGTTCTCATCCCGTTTAATACTCTTCTCAGCGCCATACAATAATTCAGCTTTGACAACTGCTGAGATTTTTACATCCGAGGGCTGACACGAAAGTATTTTTGATCGTAAAACCGGAAACATGCCCTTCAAATAATAAATGCAGATATTTGTGTCAAGAAAAAAACTCATAAACGCTCCCTTTGAATGTCCATATCAAAGCTCATATCCCCCGGCTCTTTAAAGCTGCCGTCAGATATTGAACCAAATGAATCTATAAAGCTCTCCGGCCATTTTTTTGTGAAGTGCTCGTTAAGCGCGTTTAGCACGTATCTTGAGACAGTGATGTTGCTTCTCATTGCTCCGTTCTCAATTTTACGAAAAGTTTCTTCATCTATCGATAATGACAACTGTGGCATATAACCATCTCCTTATCTTTTAACTGTTATCTCTCACTCTCTTCTCCGCCCTCGTCATCAAAAACATCGGCACATACGCGTCAATCTCATCCGTCCCCCGGTCCTCGAACAAATCCGTAAGGGTGAAACCCGCCTTGAGCTGCCCGCCTATCTGCTCCTCCACGGTGTGGCTGAACTGAACGCTGCCGTCGCTTTCCGCCATACAGCGGGCATACAGCTCCGGGTCTTTCAGCGGGTTGTAGGGGAGCTTGTTTACCACCTTGAACGGGTCGTCTTCGCTAAAGAGATACATCAGGCCGTTATCCATCCCCGCAAGCAGGACGCCGCCCCGCTTCAGCAAGCGGAAGCACTCGTTCCATACATGATAAACGTCCTCAATATAACAGTTGGAGACTGGATGGAATATCATATCGAAGGTTTCGTCGCCGAATGGCAGGCGCTTCGTCATGTCGCCCTTAACCGCCGTGATGTCATAGCCCTCGCAGGCGGCTACGGCGCGGTCGCGCTCCAGCTGCCTTTCCGAGTTGTCAAAGACCGTGCAGTCCGCGCCCAGCGCGGAGAAAACAGGCATCTGCTGCCCTCCGCCGGAAGCGAGCCCCAGCAGCTTTACGCCGTCCAAGCGCCCGCTTTTCAACATCGGTTCAAACCAGCTATGCGGCACGGGCTTCGACGGGGTCAGCAGCACGCTCCAGTCCCCGTTTTGGGCCTTAACAAAATCCTCATGGGTTATCGGAATGCTCCATTCCCAGCCGTCGTCGGCCCATTTGTCTATCGCTATGGAGTTGATTTGCTGATATGATTGATTATCCATATTACCCCTTATCTATGATAACGTAAAAGCCCAGAGATTGCTTATCTGCGATT
>JAISVU010000210.1 GCA_031271375.1 Clostridiales bacterium
TGATGAACGAGATGGTATATGTCTCGGAACGGCGGCTTGTGGGCGAGGTCATAAGCCTTAAAGGCGACGCCGCCGTGGTAGAGGTCTTTGAGGACGTGTCCATGCTCCGGGCCGGGGACCCCGTGTTCCCGTCGGGGCGGCCGCTGTCCTGCCGGCTTGGGCCGGGCATCATAGGCGGCGTCTTCGACGGCATACAGCGCCCGCTGACCGCGATCGAATCCGCATACGGCCCGTTCATCCCGGTCGGCGCGAGGGCGGCTAGCCTGGACGAAGGCAGGAAATGGGCCTTCGAGCCGCTGGCAAAGCCCGGCGATATTTTGACCCAGGGCCAATTCGTGGGCCAGGTTCCCGAGACCCCGGCCTTAACGCATAAGATAATGCTTCCAATTGGGGTAAACGGCGTCCTGCAATCCGTCGCAAAGCCCGGCGAATACAGTATCTTGGATACCATAGCGGTTATAAGGGACGATGAGGGCGGCGTCCATAATATAACCATGGCGCAGGACTTCCCCACGCGCCGCCCCAGGCCGGTTAAGCGGCTGCGTTCCGCAGACAGGCCTCTCGTAACCGGCCAGCGTGTTATCGACACGCTGTTCCCCATCGCGAAGGGCGGCATGGCCGCGCTCCCCGGCGGCTTCGGCACGGGCAAGACTATGACGCAGCACCAGATAGCCAAATGGTCCGACGCGGACGTGATCGTCTATGTGGGTTGCGGCGAACGCGGCAACGAGATGACCCAGGTGCTGGAGGAATTCGGCGGCCTGACCGACCCGCGCACCGGTTCGCGTTTGCTGGACCGCACGGTGCTTATCGCGAACACGTCGAACATGCCGGTTGCGGCCCGGGAAGCCTCTATCTTCACGGGCCTTGCGATATCTGAGTATTACCGGGACATGGGGCTGCATGTGGCAGTAATGGCGGATTCCACGTCGCGCTGGGCCGAAGCCCTGCGCGAAAACTCGGGCAGGCTTGAGGAAATGCCCGCCGAAGAGGGTTTCCCGGCCTATCTCGCTTCCCGCCTCGCGTCGTTTTATGAGCGCGCCGGGTATGTGGACACCCTGAGCGGGCTTGAGGGCTCCGTAACGATAATCGGGGCTGTCTCGCCGCAGGGGGCGGATTTTTCAGAGCCCGTGACGCAGAACACGAAGCGGTTCACGCGCTGTTTTCTTGCCCTGGACAGGGCTCTTGCCTATTCACGGCATTATCCTGCAATACACTGGATGAAGAGCTACAGCGAATACAGCGACACGCTGGACGGTTGGTATATAGAGCATTTAGGAAAGCGCTTCCCGGAACTGCGCGCCGCGATGATGCGCACTTTAAACGAGGAGAGCCGGTTGATGGACATAGTGAAGCTGGTGGGCGCCGACGTGCTGCCGGACGGGCAGAAGCTGACGCTGGAAATCGCACGGGTTATACGCCTGGGTTTCGCCCAGCAGAACGCCTATCACGCCTATGATTCATATGTGCCTATGGAGAAGCAGTTCCGCATGATGGAGGTTATATTCCATCTGTACGACGTTTGCAAGCCGCTGCTGGAGCGCGTCCCGCTGGATAAGCTCGTGGAATCCGGCATCTTTGAGCGCGTTATCGGCATGAAGTATGAAGTGGGCAACGGCCAATCGGAGAAGTTTGACGGGTATATAGAAGAGATAGATACATTCGCGAAGAAGGTTTACAATGGCAAACTATAAGATTCTCCACCTGACATTATCAGAAATAAACGGCTCCTTCGCGACAATTGAAGGCGTCAAAAACGCCGCCTTCGACGAGATTGTGGAAATCGACGTTAAGGGCATGGGCCGCCGCACCGGCAAGGTAGTGCGCGTGGACGGCGAAAGGACTATCGTGCAGGTCTTCGAGGGAACGGACGGCATGTCTCTCGGCAACGCGGTATCGCTGTTCACGGGTAAGCCCCTCAGGCTCCGCCTTTCCCGCGATATCCTCGGCAGGGTCTTCAACGGGGCCGGGCGGCCTATAGACGGCCTCGGCCCGGTAATGGCTGCGAAGGAAGCGGATATAAACGGCCTGCCTATCAACCCGGTAAGCCGCAGTTATCCCAGGGACTATATCGAGACGGGCATCTCCTCAATAGACGGGTTAATGACGCTGATACGCGGGCAGAAGCTGCCTATCTTCTCCGGCAACGGCCTGCCCCACGACGCCCTAGCGGCCCAGATAGCCCGGCAGGCGTCGCTGGGCCGGCGCGGCGGGGAAGAGAGCTTTGGCGTCGTCTTCGCGGCGATGGGCGTTAAATATGACGTCGCGGAATTCTTCAGGCGTTCGTTTGAGGAGAGCGGGGCGCTGGAGCATGTGGCGATGTTCCTTAATCTGGCGGGCGACCCCGTGGCCGAACGGGTTTTGACCCCTCGGGCGGCGCTCACCGCCGCCGAATACCTGGCTTATGAGCAGGATATGCACATACTGGTCATTATGACGGATATGACCAGCTACGCGGAAGCCTTGCGGGAGCTGTCATCGTCAAAGGGCGAAATCCCCAGCCGCAAAGGCTATCCGGGGTATCTCTATTCCGACCTCGCCAGCCTCTATGAGCGCGCCGGCGTCTTGAAGGGGGCGAAGGGCTCCGTCACGCAGATACCGATCCTTACGATGCCTAATGACGACATCACCCATCCCGTGCCCGACCTCACCGCTTATATCACCGAAGGGCAGATTGTACTGGACAGGGGCCTTCATAACCGTGGCTGCTACCCGCCCGTGTCGATACTGCCGTCCCTGTCCCGCCTGATGAAGGACGGCATCGGCGCGGATTATACAAGGGAAGACCATCCCGATCTCGCCAACCAGATTTTTTCCGCTTACGCCCATGTTCAGGACACGCGCCAGCTTGCCCAGGTCATCGGCGAGGATGAACTGAGCGCAGTTGACAAGGCGTATCTCCGTTTTGGTGAGATATTGGAAAACCGCTATGTCAACCAAGCGAAGAATATAAGGCGATCAATGAACGACGCGATAACCATCGGATGGGAAACCCTTGCCGCCCTGCCCCGCAAGGAGTTAAACCGCGTTAAACCGGAATATCTGCAGAAATACCTGCCGGAGCATATTGACGAATTGCCGCTGCCGGCGCTTTAAAATATAAGGAGCTTTTATGGAGCAGAACATCCCCCCGACCAAAGGCAGCCTGCTTGCGGTCAAGAATACGCTGGACATGGCGCGGCTTGGATACAGCCTGCTGGATCAGAAGCGAAACGTCCTTATCCATGAGATAATGGAACTGAGCGCGAAGGCGCATGGCATTCAGGCACGCATGACGGAAATGCTGTCAAACGCCCGCGGCGCGCTGCGGCAAGCCAACGCCCTTATGGGGGAGGAAGCGGTGCGCCTTGCCGCCCTTGACGTGCCCGAGGCGGACGGCGTAGTTATAAAGGAACGCGGCGTAATGGGCGTTCCGCTGCCGGAAGCCAATATAGAGGATGAGGAAATCAACGCCCCGCCATACGGCCTTTCTGGCACAGCGACGGCCCTGGACGAAGCCGCCGCCCGGTTCCGCGCGCTTAAATCCTGTATAGTGGAGCTTGCTACGGTGGAGAACACGGCCTACCGCCTCGCGATGGCGATAAAAAAAGCCCAAAAACGCGCCAACGCCCTAAACAACATAATGATACCAAACAATGAGGCAATGGTAAAATACATCTCCGAAACGCTGGAGGAACGCGACCGCGACGAATTCACCCGCTTAAAAAAGAGCAAGGAAAAGGTGGGGGCCGGGGACGATTGAGGATATTTATGGTCGTTTGAAATTTACTATATGTCAATACCTAAAATTAATATGGCTATCCAAACAGCTCATAATCCCTAAACTTATTTTTTTCTCTCTGTGCCTCTGTGCCTCCGTGTGTAAAAAAACATCCGGCTTGCAGGAGAGTCCCGTGTACCGCTGTTTCTAGTCTCTTCCATGTGATTTTTATTATTTCACACAGAGGCACGGAGGAAAAGAGGTTAGGAAAAGAACTTAGCATATTTAGCTATTATGAGGCAATTGGATAGTCATTTTTTTATTCTCGTCTTTTTCTTCTTCAACATCGTCTTTCCCGGTGAAAAAATTTTTCAGAATACGCTTGACAAATAATATAACATACCATATAATGACTAAGAAAGATGTTTAGTAAACGAATTTCCTTAGCGTTTTTAACGGGTTATAACTTCTGTATGTTATTAATTATTGGAAGGACGGGAGCCTCAAAATGGGTAAGCAACTCAGGGTTGGCATTATCGGAACCGGCAGCATATCTCATATGCACATAACGTCTTATGAGAAAAACGAGAACGCCGAGATAATCGCTTTGTGCGATATTGACGAAAAGAGATTAAAAACCGCCGCCGATAAATACGGCATTGAAAAGACATATGCCGATTACAGGAGAATGTTCGCGGAATGCGCGTTAGACGCGGTCAGCGTATGCACATGGAATTCCCAGCACGCCCCCTGCGCGATCGCCGCGTTGGAGGCGGGGCTGCATGTTCTGTGCGAAAAGCCTATGGCTATAAACCGGGCGGAAGCCGAAACAATGCGGGAAGCGGCGGAGAGGAGCGGCAAGCTGCTGATGATTGGGTTTGTCAGGCGCTTTGGAAACGACTGCCGCGTGCTGAAGGATTTTATCAACAACGGCGATTTGGGCGAGATTTATTATGCCAAGACGACTTACATACGGCGTTTCGGATGCCCCGGCGGCTGGTACGGCGATAAAGCGCGTTCGGGCGGCGGCCCGCTTATCGATCTCGGCGTGCATGTCATCGACCTGACGCGCTACCTTATGGGCAACCCGAAACCCGTTTCGGTTTACGCGGCGGCCTTTGACAAACTCCTTGCCAATAAAAGCGTTAAGGACGCGAAGGGATACCGCTCCGCGACTAAAAGCAATAACAACCCGGCCGATGTGGAGGATATGGTAAGCGCGCTGGTTCGGTATGACAACGGCGCGGTATTGAACATTGTCACCAGCTTCGCGCTTAATGTTAAGGAAGACGAGGGCCTTATCGAGTTAATGGGAACGAAGGGCGGCGCGAAACTGAACCCGAACCTGGAAATCTTCACCGAAAAGAACGGGTACATGGTGAATATCGGTTTTAACACGCCTACGGCGCTGAGTTTTAACGGGTTGTTTGAAAATGAGGTAAACCATTTTGTTGACTGCGCGTTGAACGGGTCGCCTTGCCTAGCGCCCGCCGGCGACGGGGTCGTGGTTATGCGGATTATTGACGCGATTTACGAATCGGCTCAAACCAAGCGCGAAGTGGTTATCAACAATAATTAACAGGAGGTTGGAGTATGAAAATCGGAGTTCTGTTGAACAGTTTCAGGCTGCCGCCTAAAGAGGCCGTCGTCCGGGCCGCCCAGCTAGGGATAGAGGGCGTCCAGGCTTACGCTGTCCGGGGTGAGTTTACGCCCGGCAACATGACGGTTGAAAAGGCGCGGGAGTGGCTGGATTTCGTAAAAAGCCACGGCATGGTGTTCTCCGCGTTATGCGGCGATTTCGGCGTCCCCTTCACCGAGGAGAATGAGAAAACCCGTTCCATTGTCGAAGAATCGAAGCGGATACTGGATATGGCCCTGCGTATGGAATGCAACGTCGTCACCACCCATATCGGCACGGTGCCGGCGGAAGAATGCGAGAAAAAAGAGACAATGCGCCGCATATGCCGGGAGCTTGCCGAATACGCGGACAGCATCGGCGCTTATTTCGCGGTTGAAACAGGGCCGGAAAAGGCCGCGCTCCTCGCGGAGTTTTTAGACAGCCTCGGCGCGAAGGGGCTGCGCGTGAACTTTGACCCGGCGAATCTTGTGATGTGCGTCGCGGACGACCCGGTAAAGGGCGTACATACGTTAAAGGATTACATAGTGCATACCCACGCGAAGGACGGGATACAGCTGTCCGCCGACCCGGTTAAATACGAGGAAGTGCCGCTGGGCAAGGGCGGCGTGGCATGGAAGGAATACCTGGCCGCGCTGCGCGATATCGGTTATGACGGGTTCCTTACGATAGAGCGCGAGGTAGGCGAAAAGCCGGACGAAGACATCGCTTTAGCGGCCGGGTTTTTGAAGGGGCTATTGTAAAATTAGTTATTAAAGGATGGGGGTGTGTTCGCAGTGACGATAAGGGAAATAGCCGCGCTTGCCAATGTATCCCCATCCACGGTATCGAAGATAATGAACAAAAAATCCGAGGATATCAGCGAGGAAACGCGCCAGCGTGTCCTGAGGATTATTAAGGAGTACAATTATTCTCCCCACGCCAAGTTCCAGCCTCAGGCTTCGTCCTTCCTGCTGGGCGTGTCCGTTGCGATACATCCGGGCCATGAGCGGTTAATGACAAGTATTGTAAGCGCAGCCCGCAAGGAAGGCTATGCGACTATTATCACCACATCCGCCTGCGCGGAGGACGAAGCCAAGAACCTCGCCATCCTCTGCTCCCATCACGTAGACGGGATAATCTGGGACAAGACGGCGGACTCCGGGGAAGAAAACCGGCTGTATCTTCAAAAACAGGATATACCGCTGCAGGTTATAGACGCTTACCGCGAGCTTGATCCCGCCGGCGGCGACGCGGTATCCATAGATTATTCCGCGCTGGGATACGCCGCCGCGCTGAAACTGGTTGAACTCAGGCACCACCGCATTGGCTGCGTGATAAGACGCAACGATTACGCGAACGCCTGTTTTCAGGAAGGGTTTCGCCGCTGCCTGTTTGACCATAGCATCCCGTTTAATGATGAAATGAACCAAATGCTGGACGGGAACGCGGAGCTGCCTTATCATGTCTTGAACGGCTTTACCGGCGTTGTATGCTTCGATTACGATCTTGCGTCAAAGCTGGAAAAGCAGGCTAAATCCCATAATATGACGATTCCCCGTGATTTGTCGTTAATTTCGCTTAACACCGAAAAGCCCGGAGCCAACTCATTGGACATATCCGCAATAGACGTGCCTTTTGAGGATTTGGGGGTTCAATGCGTTTCGCGTCTTGTCGAACGGATCGAAAACCGCCCTCAGCGGAGTTATCCCGATATGAGCTGCGTGTTGAGCAACGCGAACAGCCTGGATATTCCGAGCAGCCACAGGGGCAAAAAAATCCTTGTGGTGGGCAGCATAAACATGGACAATATCATCCAATTCGACCGTATGCCGCAGATGGGCGAAACCCTTACGGCAGACAACAGGGTTATACTCCCCGGCGGCAAGGGGCTTAACCAAGCCGTCGCAGCGTCCAAGCTGGGCGCGGAGGCTTACTTAATCGGAAGGGTGGGCAAAGACCACGACGGGCGCGTATTGTACGACTATTTGAAGACGCATGGCGTAAACACGGAGGCTGTCACAAACGACCCTACGGCCGCCACCGGAACCGCCTATATCTATGTCCGCTCTGACGGCGAAAGCAGTATCGTCGTATACAACGGGGCAAACCAGCGCATACAGGCCGGCGATATCGACAATTTCAGCTCCTTATTCCATAATGCCAGTTATTGCCTGCTTCAAACGGAGATATCGGCGGACATTGTGGAGTACGCCGCGCGGACGGCGCGCAGGCATCAGGCGAAGGTTATACTGAAGCCCTGCGCCGTATCCGAACTGAGCGACGCGCTCCTTGCGCACACAAACATATTAATGCCCAATGAAATGGAAGTAAACCGCCTGCTGGACAAGCTGGGCAAAGACCTGTCCTGCGAGGAAATGGCGCAGTATTTCCTGGATAAAGGGGTAGAAACCGTTATCATCACGCTGGGGGCCAGGGGCTGCTATCTTAGGGACGCCGCGCGCTCCAGGTATTTTGAGGCGGCGGACGTGGCCGTGGTAGACACAACCGGCGCCGCGGACGCCTTCGCGGCCACGCTGGCGGTATACCTGTCAAACGGGCATTCCATGGAAACCGCGGTTCTGTACGCCACATACGCAGCCGGCCTTTCCACCACCACGCGGGGGGTTCCTACGGCGCTGACGGATCAAATAACTTTGGATTTCTATGTGCCTGGCATAGAGGCGGAATCAGCAAATGCGAACGATTATGCTAAAAGGGGTGATAACATTGAGTTCTCTGGATAACATCGCTTATAAGCCCGCTGTAAAGAAAAAGAAGAAAAAGTTTAAGGCGAAAGAGGGTTTTCGTTTATTCCTGTTATGCTCTCCGTTCTTATTACATATTTTCATATTCAGCTATTTCCCGCTTTACGGCTGGTCTTACGCGTTCTTTGAGTATACGGCAGGTTACGATCTGTTTGACACGCCTTTTGTGGGCTTCGCCAATTTCATTTCCATTTTCGAGAACGCCTTCGTTCGCTCGGATGTAATAAGGGTTCTCCGCAACACGCTGTTTATGAGCTTTATCGGGATAGCAACGTCGTGGCTCCCGATGGTCTTCGCTATATTCCGTGCCGAAATGAACAAGAATTTTTAGAAGGTCAATCAAACAATTACCACAATACCGCATTTTATAAGCTGGGTGCTGGTATTTTCGCTGGCTTTCGCGATGTTTTCCACCGAGGGCTTCTTTAATTCGATGTTGATGCAGTTCGGGCTTATCGATCAGAATATAAACTTCCTATATGCCGAAGGGCCAAAAATCTGGCTGATAATGTGGCTTTACGGCACTTGGAAGGGCCTGGGCTGGAGCGCGATCCTCTATATCGCCGGGATAACCGGTATAGACGCGGAGCTGTATGAGGCGGCGGCAGTGGACGGCGCTACCCGTTTCCAGCGCATACTCCATATTACGATACCATGCCTGCTCCCAACGTTCTTCGTGCTGTTGCTGCTGTCTATCGCAAACCTGTTAAACAGCGGGATGGATCAATACTATGTGTTCCAGAACCCCTTCAATAAGGCGCACATAGAAGCGCTTGACCTTTATGTCTTCAACCGAGGCATAGCCGGGACGAGCATTTCATTCGCCACCGCGGCCGGGATATTGAAATCCTTCGTCAGCGTGACGCTGCTATTCATAGCCAACAGGATTTCCAAATTGCTGCGGGGAGAAAGCATCTTCTAAGAAGAAAGGGGCGATGCTGCGTGACATATCAAAAAAGCAGGACGGACAAGATAGTGGACGTGGTTCTCTACATAATCTACGCGCTGTTCGCGTTAGTCTGCATATTCCCGTTTTACTATGTCATCATCAATACTGTAAGCGACAATACGCTGGTTGACAGGGGAAGGATCCTCTTTCTTCCGGAGGGCCTGCATATCAGGAACTATTTGCAGATATTCAAGCTCCCGGGAATCTATAACGCCACGTTTATCTCCGTGGCCCGCACGGTGCTGGGAACCTTCCTCACGGTCCTTTCCTCTTCCTTCCTCGGCTACGCGATGACAAAGAACGAGCTGTGGATGCGGCGTTTTTGGTACCGCTTTATCATCGTCACGATGTACTTCGGCGCGGGCCTGATCCCCTACTTTATGACGATACGCACGCTGGGCCTGATGAATAGCTTCTGGGTTTATGTCATACCGGGCATGGTCGGGCCGTTCAATGTGGTTTTGGTAAAGACCTATATCGAATCCATACCTACGTCTTTGGAGGAATCGGCCGAGATAGACGGCGCGGGTTACTTAAAACGCTATTTCCATTTAATCCTTCCGCTGGCGAAACCCATTCTCGCGACGGTAGCGATATTCACGGCGGTCGGCCATTGGAACGCCTTCATGGACACCGTAATTTACGCGAACCGCCCGAACCTGTATTCCCTGCAGTTCATCCTCAACCGTTATCTTAACGAGCTGCAAGCCCTAACGGAATTGATAAAGCGCAGCCCCGAGCTTGCGGGCGAGATTGTGGGGCAAACCCTGACCCCGAGGGCGATCCGTTTTACCGTCACGGTGGTGGTCGTCGCCCCGATACTCTTCGTTTATCCCTTCTTCCAGCGGTTTTTCGTTAAAGGGATAATGATTGGCGCAGTAAAGGGTTAATTCAAACCCTGCTGAAGCGTGTTTAAAGCAACCGCTGCTTTAATCAAAAAGTTTACGAACGGTTTAGCGGAAGCGGCGTCGCCAACGCTTCTGGGCGACGCAAACCGTGAGTAAACTTACCTTAATCAGCGGTTGCTAAGAAAGCACGCTATATACGAAAGGAGAAGTGAATATGGGCAAGGTTTTAAAGATGTTGCTTGCTGTTTCGCTCGCCTCGGTGATGGCCTTTACGGCCTGCACGGCTGACGGCGAAAACACCGACGCGGCGGCGTCCGGCGGAACCGTCACGCTGACGGGGTTTATGACAAGCGGTTCGAATCAAACCGCGATTGACAAGGCCACTTGGTTCACGACCTGGCTGGAGGAGAATATGGGAATAAAACTCCAGTTTACAGACGCCGCGGGTGTCGCCCCGTCCCAAATCATTCAGACAATGCTCGCCTCGCGCGACCTACCCGACATGATTCAGTTCGGCGGCCAGGAAGGACACGGCTTCGCGTCCACCGCAGCCGACGTCGGGTTGCTGCTTAATCTGGACGAATACAAGGAATACCTGCCGAACATCTACGGCAACCCTTATTACGAACAAGCCCTCGCTTACTCAAGAGACAACCTCAGCGGCGGCAAAGAAGGCGTTTATGTTATTCCGCTGCTGATCGGCAAATGGAATCCCTCCGGCAATGAAAACACCCATCTGCGCTGGGATATCTACAAAGAAATAGGTATGCCGGAAATGCCCACGCTGGAGAGTATGCTGGATGTGCTGGAGCAGATGATCGCGGTTTACCCCGAGACGGAAGAGGGCCTTTCCACGTTCGGGTTTACCGGCACTCAGGAGTTTGACGGAATAAACGGCAACTTCTTCGTTCAGCATTATTCGATTCTGCTGGGACGCCGCATCATCCCCGGCTTTATCGAGGTTGACACCTCGGGCGGCGTTGACGTCGCAAAACCTATATCCGCCTTTGACGACAACGCACAAATGATACGCATACTGCGCTGGATGAACGACGCGCAGAAAAGGGGGCTTCTTGACCCCGACGCGGCCACGCAGACCTTCGACGAAATGAGCGCGAAAACGACCGACGGCAGAGCGATGCTTACGCACTGGGCTTGGGACGCTACCGGTTATAACACGCCCGAGCGCACAAACGCCGACCCGCCGATGGGTTACGCCGCCGTATGGACGGACGATATGCAGCCGCCGGTGCGCAGCGACGCGTGGACCGGGGCTTTGGAAACAATGGGCATCAGCGCGGACAGCGATAATATTGAAGAAGCACTCAAGCTGCTGGACTTCATCTACTCCTTCGACGGCTACGATTTCATGGTGAACGGCCCGCAGGGCGAGCTGTGGGACCTTGACGAGGACGGAAAACGTATCCGCACTGAAAAAGGCTGGGACGCCTTCCTGCTTAACCGGACGGAAACCTTCATGGACGGCGGCGGCTTAGTTGGGGACGCGATGGGCATATTCGGTTACGGGCCTGTGGCGAACTATACCGTAAACCCCAAGTATGACCAAACCATCAACTCCGCTTACTGGGAGCAGGTGCTGATGTATAACCCCACCAACTTAATCGTGGATTGGCGCGAATACCACGACGGAGCGGCCGATATTTACCGCTGGGCCGTACCTCAGGGCAGGGTCAACCCGACTACGCCGGCCTTCGACATGATGGCCGCCTTACCGGATGATATGACAATCAAGGTGAACGACATCGCCAACATGCTGAACGCGAACAGCTGGCGCATGATATTCGCCGCGGACGACGCCGAGTTCAACGC
Source organism: Clostridiales bacterium (assembly GCA_031271375.1). GTDB lineage: Bacteria > Bacillota > Clostridia > Lachnospirales > WRAX01 > JAISVU01. Next base: position 11,711 of record JAISVU010000210.1, read on the forward strand.
CATTTGGGAAGAAACCAAAACGAACGCCGAAGCGATAGGCCTCGCCGAGGTTCAGGAATTTGCCCAGAACGCCTGGGTAGAAGCCCTGGCGAAGGTGGCGAAGTACACTCCCGCCGAGTAAGGAATTTTCGCGATAAAGAATTGCCCCTCTCCCTCGCGCGTCGGGGGAGAGGAGTCAAAAAGGCTATGAGGGGTTATGAAAATGAAGGCCGAATACATCGAACAGATTTACGCCGGCTGGCTGGGCAAGATAATAGGCATACGGCTGGGCGCCCCGGTTGAAGGCTGGACCTATGAGCAGATAAAGAACACATACGGCGAGCTGCGCGGCTATATAAAGGACTATAAACGCATGGGGCCGGACGACGACAGCAACGGGCCGATATTCTTCCTGCGGGCGCTGGAGGATTCTGGATACCGGCTTACGCCGCAGGCTGTCGGCGAAGCCCTGCTCAATTACGTGCCTTATGAACACGGCTTCTTCTGGTGGGGCGGCTTCGGCGTTTCAACCGAGCATACCGCTTACCTGAACTTGAGAGCAGGCATACCCGCGCCTAGGAGCGGCAGCATTGAGCAAAACGGCGGCGCGGTAGCCGAGCAGATAGGCGGGCAGATATTTATAGACAGCTGGGGGCTTGTATGCCCGGGCGATCCCGACAAAGCCGCCAAATACGCGGAAATGGCCGCAAGCGTCA
>JAISVU010000231.1 GCA_031271375.1 Clostridiales bacterium
CAAGACGGTGAATCACGGCAACCTGCTAAAAAGTTTCGGTCTTCCGGGTGAGTCCGCGTTTCCTGGCATTCTGGTATACAAAAAAGCCAAGGCATATCGGGATTTCATATCGGAAAGCTGCCGTACCGTGAGGATATTGATGAAGAAACTGGGCGTTTCGTTTTTTGTGTTTAACGCCGAGGGTGATAATGTGGAAAAAATGAATATAGACGAGTGAGGCAAATCAGAAACGAGGTGGCATCATGGAACAGCGCGATAAAAACGGCCTGACGGAACAGGAATTTCTGGCAAAATACAGCCCCGGCGATTATCCCCGCCCCTCAGTGGCGGCGGATATCGTTATCTTCGCTGTGGATCACCTGAGGGAGCTTGCAGGCGGCATTTTCCCTCAGGGAGATTTAAAAATACTGCTTATCCGGCGGGGCAGGCATCCCTGCCTTGGCAAATGGGCGCTGCCCGGCGGCTTTGTCAACCCGGACGAAACGGTGGGCGAGGCCGCCAGCCGGGAATTAAAGGAGGAAACCGGCATTGAAAGCGGGCGGCTTGAACAGCTTTACACCTTCAGCGACCCGGGCCGGGACCCGCGAACTTGGGTCATTAGCTGCGCCTATATGGCGCTGGTGGATGGCAAGGATATACGCCCCATCGCCGGGGACGACACGGACGACGCCCGCTGGTTTCAGGTTCGGTATAAAACCCAAGCCCCCGAAACGCCGGGTGAAAGCCTGTCCAGGCTTTGGCTGCTGGAGCTTAGCTCAGCGGAAACGGTCCTGACCGCCGCAGTCAGGCATGAATCAGGCCAAAAAGGCGAAGAAATGGAAATAACCGAAAATGATGGCCTCGCTTTCGATCACGCCAAGATTATCGTTCACGCCTTGTGCCGTTTGCGGAACAAGGACGGGGAAACAGGAATAGGCAGGAGGGGTTTATATGGTTAATAATCTTGAAGCGCTGCGTAAGGAATACATGAAAGGAACCAGGTATAATTTTCTGCTTTTCTGGGGGCATACGCCGCCTCCGGACGGAGGAACCGGTCCGCACTGCCTGAGCCAGTGGTGGATGCAGAGGTTTACCGTAGGCGATATAACCTACTCCTGCGCCGAGCAGTACATGTTGACAGAAAAAGCCCGTTTATTCGGTGACGATGAGAGGCTTGCCAAGATTATGGGCGCTAAATTGCCGAAGGACATGAAGGCGTTTGGCCGGGAGGTGCTTGATTTTGACAATGCCGTCTGGGATAGGAATTGCTACCGCATTGTTTAGGAAGCAAGCATGGCGAAGTTCAGCCAGAACCCTGAGCTGTTGAATTATTTACTTGAAACCGGAGACCGTATTCTGGTTGAAGCCAGCCCATATGACAGGATTTGGGGAATTGGCATGGAGAAGCATAACCCGGATTCGGGGAATCCGATGAAATGGCAGGGGCGGAATCTGCTGGGTTTCGCGCTGACCGAGACCCGAGACGGGCTTAAACGGGAAAGAGAGGGATAGCTATGGTTAAAATCGGGGTGAAGGATTGGAACAGGTTCGAGAAAATATGGTTTTTTTCTTTCCTCATTATCATTCTCGCAGCAACCATTTATTTTTCCGTCACCGGCACTGACTATACAAGTCTGGAGAGTATTCTCTTGAACTGGGCCGTTTCACCTGTAAGCGCCATAACTGGGATTTTCTGCGTGGTTCTTGCCGCAAAGGGGAAGATTTCCAACTGGACATACGGGGTAGTAAACTCAATACTATACGGTTATCTCGCGTACCGTTCGGGTTACTACGGCGACGCGATAATAAACCTCGTCTACTTTCTGCCGACCCAGTTTATCGGTATAGCTTTTTGGAGGAAGAGGCTTCTGCAAAACAGCAAAACCGATGTCAAAATGAGAAGGCTGACGCTTAAACAGCTCTTGTTGATTCTGTCGGGCAGCATAATTGCTGCCGTACTGTTCGGATTTTTCCTGCACGGTGTCGATTCATGGTTCACGGGAGCTATGAAGCGTAACGAGTCAATATACATGTATTTCGAGAGCGTGTTAGGCGGCAGGGCTTACCTGGCGGGTCCGTTGCTTGACAGCTTAACAGAGGTCACGCAAATTCTAGCGCAAATATTCATGGTTCTCGCGTTGGCAGAGCAATGGGTTTTCTGGATTATTACAAATATCATTACAATTATTATGTGGGCGGTTGTGATCATAGCCGACCCGCTGAGCCTGAGCTGGGCCCTTCCAACGCTGATTATGTGGATAGCATACCTTGTCAACAGTGTGAATGGATATATTACCTGGAAACGGGGTGCGGGCTATGCCTAAAGTCGGTCTATATCTCGGCAAGTTTACAGTATTCCACTCAGGGCATCAAATGGTTTTGGATACGGCTCTTAAGGAAATGGGCAGTGTAATAGTCCTGGTTTATGACGCCCCGGCTTCAACCAAAATACCCCTCGATGTCCGGGCTGATTGGATTCGCAAAATCTATGCGGGAAAACCTGTTGAGGTAATCGAGGGGTGGGCAGGCCCTGAGGATATCGGGTACAGCGATGAAGTGAAAAGGCTTCAAAATGACTATATCCTTTCGATGACGGGCAATAAGGGGGTTACTCATTTCTACTCAAGCGAGCCATACGGGGAGCATGTCAGCTGCGCCCTGGGCTGTGTTAACCGAACTGTTGATATCCCCCGTAATAAGGTGCCAGTCAGCGCTTCCGGGATACAAATGAACCCTTATGCCCACCGCGAGTATATTCATCCTACAGTATACTCCGCTTTGATTACCAACGTGGTTTTTGTCGGCGCTCCTTCCACCGGCAAAACTACACTCGCAAAGACGCTGGCCGCAGAGTATAAAACCGAATGGATGCCTGAATACGGGCGTGAATACTGGGACGAACACCAACTTAACAGACGCCTTGAACCATGCCAGCTAATTGAAATTGCAGAAGGCCATATTAATCGCGAAAACGCGAAATTGATAAAGGCCGACCGCTATTTATTTACGGATACGAACGCGGTAACCACCTATATGTTCGCGTTGGATTATCACGGCAGCGCAGAGGCTCGGTTAGTTAAGCTCGCGGATGAGGCCCTCGGCCGTTATGACCTGGTATTCCTCTGCGGGGACGAAATGCCTTATGACGACACTTGGGATAGAAGCGGAGACGTTGAACGCCATCGTTTTCAACGGCGCATCGAATCTGATCTGCTACGCCGCAAAATACCCTATATATCATTAAAAGGAGCATTAAATGATAGGGTTAAGCATGTTAGGCAAGTTCTGTCGAAATTTGATAAATGGCAGAGTATCGGCAATCTTATATCTATTGGAGACTAAACCTTCAAGATGAAAGGGGCAGTTAAATGAAAGTATTGATCATCGTTGATATGCAGAACGACTTTATAACCGGGCCGCTGGGGTCGCCGGAAGCCGCCGCTTTGGTTCCAAGGGCCGTCTCGAAAATAAGGGGCTTTCAGGGCAAAGTTTTAGTAACCCTTGACACCCACGGAGACAATTACCTCCAAACCCAGGAAGGAAGGAACCTTCCGGTCGTCCACTGCGTGAAGGATACGGAAGGGTGGAACATCCACCCCGGTATCTTAGAAGCCCTGCGGGGTTCCGGCGCCAATTTCTCGGAGAGGGACGGCGTGTTTATGAAGCCCGCCTTCGGCTCGGTATCGCTGGCGGAAGCCCTTCTCCAAATCGACGCCGCCAATAAAATCGATGAAATTGAGTTAGCCGGCATCTGCACCGACATATGCGTTATTTCTAACGCTTTAATTATCAAGGCCGTTCTTCCGGATGTGCTTATTACAGTAGACGCGGCCTGCTGCGCCGGCGTTACCCCGCAAAGTCATCTAAACGCTCTCTCCGCCATGAAAGCATGTCAGATTCGCGTTATTAACGAATAGGAGACTGGTCGGGTTGGAAATAAGCCAGTACTTAAACTATCCTGATACCGCCCCCAAACTATTGGAACTAGGAGGTTAGAATAATGGCCAACAAGGAAAAAGCACCTGATGTAACCCGAGTCTACGGGGAGATTAAGTTCATAACAGAAGAAGAACTCGACCAGGAAGAAAGAGACATGTGGGAAAGATTAGAAAAGGAACCCAGAGCAAAACCCCACGTCCCCAGGAGCGTGAAATCCCTAAAGGGGAAGTCCCACACAGCATAAACCCAGGAGGCCCAGATGAATAACCCTCTCCGTGAACTGCTAAACGAAGCCGCATTCAAATCGGGTGAAAATAAGTACATGGCCCATAAGGGAAAGTACTATAAATATACCCCAGACGGGAAGAAAACCGCGATAACAGAAGGTGAGTATAAAAACAATGTCGTCGACTCAAGAAGTAAAATTCTAAGCTACACATGTCATGCTGAGCATTCAAGATAATACAAACATGCAAGAGTGTAAGATAGGAGGATCTTTATTGATAGCGCGGGCTTTGGAAAAATCCTTCGCTATCCTACTCTTGAACAAGGCGATACTGACTGGATCGCTTAGGATGACATGTGCAAAAGGTCATATATACCCGTGCTCCCCGTGCGTGCGTGGATGATTGCTTAGCGGCGTATGTATATCAAAGAGAACTGAACAATGCTGCCTATTAAGCTTTTGCATGACTGGCAACCATGAAGAGGCCATACCTTATTACCGACAGGCTTGCCACTTGTACATGGGACAGAAAAGACTTGATGAAATGAACTCGGCGATTGAGATAATACAGAAGGAAAACGGTCTTGATATAACCGTTGAGGACTTCCCCGTTAGGATTATTCCACAATCGGAAAAGGCCGGTGAGTAACCGCATCCGTATAGTTATGTGTCCGCAATAGGGGGTTCTGAATGGCTGTGTCTATTTTGTGGGGCAGTTCAGCAAATGCACCACCCCTAACACGTTTCCCTATACTCTAATACGTTTCTAATGCTGATTGAATTACGAGTGCATACATGACTCGATGGGTGCAGAAAACGGCGAGCAAAAAGACGCTGAAAAGAGGCGTTTCAGAAGTGAGGACTTAAAAAAGCCCGAATCTACGGGCTTTTCTTGCGCGTCGGCTTTGTATCAAAACTGACGTTATTAGGTGTCCTTTGACGTAGGTTTTGATACAATCACACGTTTCCTCTTAATTTTTCGTTCGGGTGCATTTTTGAGCTGAACGGTGCATTTCGCTCTTTTTCGGGTGCATCACGAACACGATTCATTAGAGTTCCATTAGATTTTACTATTTAGCAAAGCACTGCTGTCAACTTAATCAATAACTAAACGACGGAGCGTCTGGATTGAAAGAATCTCTTATTTCTTGGAGTTTTTCTAAGCGGTGAACGCCCAGTAACAACGGGAATCGGATATTTAGCGACATCGGCAATCAAATCATCCAAGAGCCGTCCATAATTTCCAGGGTCGAAGAGCAATATGCGGATAAACCTTTCCCGGAATTTGGAGACACAGCGGTTACGGTTGGCTTTGCGCTTATATTTGAGTTTTTTACCATCGTCCTTTTCGGCAATCAAAGCGTCCGCTTCC
>JAISVU010000238.1 GCA_031271375.1 Clostridiales bacterium
AGCCGGTGAAGAATTCCCTTCTCACCGGAACCCCGTCCCGCAGTACCTCATAGACGGCCTTGTCCTCCGTCCGCCTGTAATCGTCGGATGATAAGTCCGGATAAACGGCCTTGTTTTCAAGCCCGGGCGCGTATGAATGTTGAAAGTATTCATAGGCGTTTATAACTTTAGTGTGCCTGCCCAGGCCGGTCTTCTTCCCGTCCGCGGCGCGCAGCGCCTTTGTAACGCGCCGCAGTTCAATGTTGTGCGAACAGGTTAAAATAAGGGGTCTTGCTCCCCAGGTTTCTTCCATCAGCTGCGCCTTGCGCAGGACGCTGTTAATGACCCCCGAGCCGCCCACGATCATGTTGGACAGGATGAACACGGTTTCAACCTTTTGCATAAGTTCCATCTCGCTGGGCAGCGACGGGTTCGCCAGCGCCCGGGATATAATACTAAGCATAACCCTTATATCCGGGTCTTTGGGGTTCACCTGGGCGTATTTTTCCAAAATCTGTCCCGCCGCGCCCAGCCGCCCCTTCGTTATAAGGCCCATTACAGCGTTTTTAAGCGCCTCCGTCTCTTGAGCAAGCTGAACGGCAGGCGGCAGGGTTACATCGTCCTTAGGCGCGTTTGTGAGGCCCTCAATGGTCTTCTGAACGGCGGCTCCCATCGAAGGGTCTTCCTTCAGCGCGGCCCTTATGCCCGAAACGAATTTAAGCGCGTCCCCCTGAGCCTTATAGTCATAGGCGTTGTTAGCGTAATATATAAACCTATCCCGCTTCGATAAAGCCTCCAGGCCTTTCTTAGGCAGGTATTTGTAACAGGCCCTCACGAAGCCTTCCAGCTCGCCCGCCCTTTCCCCGTCCCTCACGCAGGCCAGCATTTCTGCCGTATCAAGGCCGTATTTCTTTATCCACTCATACGCGCCGTTAAAGTCGCCCAGCGCGGCGTAATTCCCGGCGACGCCCGCGGCGGCGGTCTTTTCCATATTCTTTGCCGGGGACTTCGTGACGTTCATCCTAACGTCCTCGTCGTCCAGCTTTCCCGCCCTATGCGCTTTCAGCAGATTGAGCGCCTCTTTATAGGCCTCGGCGGCTTCCCCGCGCCGTTTTAATTTCTCCAGCGCCAGGGCTTGGGCGATACGCATACTGACGGCGGCGACAAAGAGTTTTGGGGACGTTTTAAAGTAATTATCAGCCGCGTCCGCCGCCCGTTCAAACGCCTCTGATTTGACGCTCCAAACCAAATCGGCATACTGCAGGAAGTGATAAAAAACGTCCGCATCCCGGTCGCCGCCCAAGTTTAACCCGATGTCCAAAAACCTTCTGGCCTCACCCAGCTCGTCCGCCGACATTAACTCGTTGACGATGAGCGCGACCACACGGCGATCATGGGGGTTTTCCCGGTACATTTCCAAAAGCGGGGCCATGTTCCGCCGGTGCTTCGCGGCCTTTTTCGCCGCGCCTTCCTCGCCCTCGAACACATATCCGGTGTGCAGCGACAGACTGTTTAAACCCTTTACCGGGGGCTGCAGGGGTATCTGCTCGTGTATCCTGCCTTGAAAACGGGTATCCCGTTCTTTTTTATAAAGCCGCGTATATGTATTCCGCGCCTCGTCCCCCTGCATCGTCATTAAATGGCTCGCGCTGCGGTATCTTCTATATTCCCCGGAGTTAAAGAAGCGGATGATGTCCGAAACGTCTTGAAACACCTCGTCGGCGTCCAGGAACATGTACCACTCGCCGCTGGATTTATCAAGCGTAGTGTTCCTTGCCCAGGCGAAGTCGCCGCGCCATTCTATTGGGTAGACGTTCCGGGTAAACTCGCGGGCTATCGCCATTGTCCCGTCCGTTGAGCCGGTGTCGGCGATAATCAGCTCGCTTTCAACCCGCTCAAGAATAGGTTTAATGCCCTCCAGGCAGGCCCGCAGCGTCTTTTCCTCGTTCTTTACTATCATGCCGATTGAAAGAAGCACCTTTACAGCTCCTCTTATATTACATTATCTATTATGTATTATATTATATATTATATTAATCTCCGGGTCGGCAGGGTTAACGCCGCGATATAATTCCAGCGCCTTGGACGCCTCTGCCATCCTCCCGCCCTCTATCAGCTTATAGATAGCGGCCTTGACCGCCGCCGTCTGTTTGGCCAGTGCGTCCTTAATGCCCGTTTTCGGCTCAATATCCTTCACTGCCGCTAATACAGCGGCTTTCATTGTCTCGTCGAACTTTAGCGCTTTACGGATATTCGAGAGAAAGCCCGAAACGTCCCCGGCATCCATGTCTTGATACGCTTTGGCGGCCCAATAAATAAACCGGTCGCGCCCGGGCAAATTATCCGCGTCGGCGAGATATTTATAAGCGCCCCTGATATATCCTTCAAGTTCATCTGCCGCGACGGGTGTCCCGATCCGTAGCGGGTTAAGCATTTCGGATACTTCCAGCCCGTAGTCCTTTATCCAGCGGGCGGCGGCGTCAAAGCCGCCCAAAGCCGCGTACTGCCCCGCTATGCCCCCGGCAGCCTTCGAAGCGGTGTCCTCCGGCGGTTTAAGCGTAATCGTGTGCTTAATA
>JAISVU010000265.1 GCA_031271375.1 Clostridiales bacterium
AGGGCTTTCGCTCGTCGATGCTGCTCATGGTTTCCATGGCCGTGGCTACTTCGGGCCTGCTGCTGGTTTTCGGCTCGGGGCTTATATCGCTGTTCCTCAACCCAAACGAGGCCGGCGCGGGGGAAATCCTCGCGGAACGGGGGCTTAGATTGGTTCCGCTGTATACGATGGAGTATATTAAATCGCTCTTTCTATAAGTCCGTATTCTAGTTTTCGCCTCAGTTTATCCTATGTTGACAGCACGGACAGATGTATAAGGGGAAAAGATTGTCTTTATCGGCAAAATTATACATTACAATAATGTTTATATGGGCAGTTCATCCCATCCCTAATTAGCAGTGTATGAAAATCTTAAGCTCTCTTAGCGATGTCATCACCAAAATGAAATATGGCTATCTAGACGGCTCATAATACCTAAACTAATTTTTATTTTTTCTCTGTGCCTCCGTGTGAGAAAAAAACATCCTTTTTCCACTATTGTTTTTTTGTGTACTTTGTCGTTCCTAAATACATTTTTTCCCATCTTCTGAAAGGCAATGATAAAACTTCCCTTGTAATACATCATTGTTTGCTCGACTCCGTGTTAAGCGCTCGTATCCAAATCTACTTTCTGGAAAGTCTTTTAGTTCTTGTGTTCTAAAATATTCTGCCTTATACAAGAAAACGACATCATCATCGTGTAATGTGGCGGTTATCGATGTTAAATAATAATACTCATTTGCCGATGGAGCATATATCTTTAAATAATGACAAGTTTGCTCAATAATCAGAATATCTTCAACTTTTTCTTCATCTTCCTTTTCCACCTTCTTAAAACCATCGCTATCATTAGCTATGAACTTTCGAAAAGTAGATGTACCTCCCTATTCGCCGCTATAATCCCATTGCGGAAATTTCTTTTTCCACGCTTTCTCATCTATATACTTAAGTATTTTTTTGTAAACAGCATATGTAATTGTAGCAGCTCCTATATACCCTAATATCCATTTTATAATAAATGGATTAATATTCTCTAACTCAGGTACATTGGTCATTACTTCTGCGATAAAATCGAGAAAAATATTTACCGCCAGCCATACTCCTATAGAAATTATCAGTACTAATTTTTCCATTCCACGGTAATAATTTTTCAAATTTTCCATGATGTACACCCCTTGCATAATACTAGTTACAAATATATTTAATTAACTTTATATTATAGTAAAATAAATATATTGTAAGGTACTTATGTCACATAATGGAAATTTTTAATTATTATATCATTCTTATCGTCTAAGTTTTATTCTGCCATCGGTTCACCTCCATTAGATTCCCGGCTATAACAACATGCGACAATGCCTCAAACTCCTCCCTCGCCGTCGTCCCTGTAAGGACGGCGGCAAAGTCTATCCCGGCTGCGGCGGCGGCCTTTGCGTCGATATGGCTGTCGCCGGTGTAGAGCGTTTCTTCCTTCAGAGAACCCAGCGCCTCAATGGCTTTAATAAGCCCCTCAGGATCCGGCTTCGCCTGTTCAACGTCTTCGAACCCCACAATAAAATCAACCAAATGCGATATTTTAAACTTTTTTAATATTTCCTCAATCCGGTAGCGCATTTTGGTCGTCACGATGGCCGTCTTATAATTCGCGATCTTCAAATGGGTAAGGACGTCTATAGTGTCGTTAAAAAGAACGGTGCCGTCCGCCATGATTTCATCGGCTTTGGCCTTGAAGTGATTAAAGAACAGATCCGGCATATCGCCGTCCGAAATGCCCGTAAGAGCGGTGAATATGCCGTGCAATGTCATTCCGATGGTTTGCTTGATGTCTTCCGGCGGCTTGGGCTCAAAGCCCAGCCGCGCCAGCGCGTAGTTCGCGCTCTCTATAATAGCCGGCGAGGCGTCGGCCAGCGTGAAATCAAAGTCGAAGATAAAGGTGTTATACATTAAACTCCTATTCAACCCCCAAGGTAGGCCTTGCGTATCTCGTCGCTTTGGGAAAGCTCGCCGCTTGGGCCGGAAAAGGCCACAACCCCGGTCTCCAGCACATAAGCTCGGTTGGCGATTTGCAGGGCCATGCTAGCGTTTTGCTCTACTAAGAGGATTGTCACCCCTTCGTCGCGAAGCCCGGTGATAATTTCAAATATCTGCTCCACCAGCACCGGCGCGAGGCCCATTGAAGGCTCGTCCAGCATCATCAGCTTGGGGCGGCTCATCAAACCCCTGCCCATCGCAAGCATCTGCTGCTCGCCGCCGGAAAGGGTTCCGGCGATCTGTTTCCTGCGCTCTTTAAGGCGCGGGAAGCGCGCGTACACGGTATCCAGGGCCTCGTCCGCCTCTCCCGGCCTGCTGTAGGCCCCCATCTCCAGATTTTCCTTAACCGTCATCTGCATGAAAATACGCCTGCCCTCGGGGACATGGGCTAATCCCTTGCGCTGTATCTTATGCGGCGGCATATTGTCTATGCGCTCGTTCATAAACGTGATCTCGCCGGTGCGCGAACGCAGCAAGCCAGAAACGGTTTTAAGCGTCGTGCTCTTGCCAGCGCCGTTAGCCCCTATCAGCGTCACGATTTCGCCGTTTTGCACCTCAATCGACATATCCCGGATAACGTGGATCGCATCATAGTACACATTTATTCCCTTTACCTCAAGCACGTCATCCCTCCTTGCGCTTGCCCAGATAGGCCTCGATGACCTCCGGGTTGTTCTGTATCTCCGCCGGGGTTCCCTTCGCGATGATCTTGCCGAAGTTCAATACGCAGATACCCTCGCAAATGCCCATAACCAGGCTCATGTCGTGGTCTATAACAAGAATCGCGATGTTCAGCGTATCCCGTATCTTTACAATATTGTCTTTAAGCTCCGCCGTTTCGGACGGGTTCATCCCGGCGGCGGGCTCGTCTAATAGGAGTATCGAGGGTTTCGTAGCCAGCGCCCTGCATATCTCAAGGCGTCTTTGAGCCCCGTAAGGGAGGCTCCCCGCCCTCATATGGGCCATCCCACGCATATTGAACAGGGATAGCAGATCCAGGGCCTTTTCGTCGGCCTCCTTCTCGCGCTTCCAATAGCCGGGCAGGCGGAGTATCCCCGTCCACATCCCGTATTTAATCTGATTGTGCAGGCCCAGCTTCACGTTGTCCAGCACGCTGAGGCCCGCGAATAGGCGGATGTTTTGGAATGTCCTGGCGATTCCGGCTCTGGCGGCGGCAACGGTATTCATCCCGAACGTGTCCTTCTCGTTCAGCAGGATCGTGCCTCTTGTGGGTTTATATACCTTTGTAAGGAGGTTGAATACCGTAGTCTTACCCGCTCCGTTAGGCCCGATAAGCCCTGAAATTTCCGTTCGGCCTAAGGCTATGTTGAAGTCGTCCAGCGCGTTAAGCCCGCCGAAGTCTATGCCCAGATGACGGGTTTCAAGCACCGGGGACTTGCCCAGGTCGCGCTCGGGGATGATGTTTTGGGAGGGCAGCGGAACCATTTTTGTTTTATTGCTCATCGGCCCGTCCCCCGTTTTTTGAAGACCAACGCCGCCGCTTCCTTCATCTTACCGACCAGCGTCCGCACCGAACTGTTGTTAGTCGCAAGCATAACCAGAATAAGGACGATGGCGTACACAAGCATCCGGTAGTTATTAAACTGCCTGAGCATCTCCGGCAGAACCGTCAACAGCGCCGCGGCGACAATGGAGCCCCACATATTCCCCAGCCCGCCAAGAACCACGAACAGGAGTATCAGTATCGACGTGTTGAAATTAAACTTCGATGCGACTGTCGTCGAGAAATTGAGTACATACAGCGTCCCAGCCGCCCCGGCAAGGGCCGCCGACGTAACGAACGCCATCAGCTTATATTTCGCCGCGGGGATGCCGACGCTTTCGGCGGCTATGCGGTTGTCTCTCAGGGCCATGATAGCCCGGCCGGATCTGCTGTTCACCAGGTTTAGAATAATGGCCAGCGTGACCAGGATCAAAATAAACCCCGCCGTGAAGCTGGACAGCTTGGGGACGCTGCGCAGGCCCATAGGCCCGTCAATGATTGTGCGCGCGCCGTCGCCCAGGTTTAAGTCATTAATGCTTGTAAGAAACCCGAAACGCAGCCCTCTATTATCCTGACCCACATAGAAGCAGGTTATTATATTCTTAATTATCTCGCCGAAGGCCAATGTGACGATCGCCAGGTAATCACCCTTTAATCTCAGCACGGGTATCCCGATTATAACCCCGGCGCATCCCGCGCAAACCGCGCCCACAGCGATAGAAGCCGTCAGACGCAACGCAGGTACGGGTATCATGTTCTCCAGCGCGATGCAGGCGACGGCCCCCGAAAACGCGCCGACGCTCATAAACCCGGCATGGCCCAGGCTCAAGTCCCCCATAACGCCTACCGTGAGGTTGAGGGATAGGGCCATTACCACATAGGCGCAGATGGGAACCAGCTGCCCCTCAAAGGCTGAGGACAGGCCGCCTCCATTCGCCAAGACCTGAATCACGGCGTAGCCGATGATGACGATAGCATACGCGTACAGGCTTTTACGGAGTTTTTGATTGCTTAACGCCCGCATATAAGTCCCCTCCCCTCCGTCACACCTTTTCAGTCACATGCCGTCCCAGCAAGCCGAACGGTTTTAACAGCAGCACGATGATCAGCACGGCGAAGACGATAGCGTCCGAGAGCTGCGTGGATATATAAGCCTTGCCCATAATTTCAATTATGCCCAATAATATACCGCCCAGCATTGCCCCGGGAATGGAGCCGATGCCGCCAAACACAGCCGCGGTAAAGGCTTTTATCCCCGGCATTGCCCCGGTGGTGGGCGTCAGCGTAGGGTACATTGAGCACAGCAGCACGCCTGCCACCGCTGCCAGCGCCGAGCCGACGGCGAATGTAACGGAGATGACGAAGTCCACGCTTATCCCCATCAGCTGCGCGGCAGCCTTGTCCTCGGAACAGGCCCGCATCGCCTTGCCCATGCGTGTTTTGCCGGTGAACCATGTAAGCAGAATCATTATGACAATGCACGCGCCTACCGTCGCCAGCGCGATAAGAGAGACCGTGATACGGCCGTCAAGCATGGGGAAATTTGTATTGCCTACTATGGAGCTAAATACCTTTGGGTTGGACGACCACAGTATTTGCGCGGCGTTCTGCAGGAAATAGCTGACGCCTATCGCCGTTATCAGCACAGCGAGAGAAGCGGCCTGACGCAGCGGCTTGTACGCGAACCGCTCGATAGCGACCCCCAAGACCGTGCATACGGTTATGGCAAGCAGCAGCCCCAGAACCGGATGCAAGCCCCATGCGGAAGCGGCGAAAAAACTCACATACCCGCCCACCATTATCACGTCTCCGTGGGCAAAGTTGAGCATCTTCGCAATCCCGTACACCATCGTGTACCCCAGCGCGATTATCGCGTACACGCTTCCTAAGCTGATCCCGCTGATAAGATGCGATAAAAAGGCCATAACAGAACGCCTCCCTCCAGAAAAAGAAGATAAAGAAGAGCCGAGAACCGAGATTAATTACTTAGAAGTAATCATCTCGGTTCTCAGTTCTGAGTTCTCGGTTCTATTTTACGCCAACATAAACCCCGTCTTGGATTACGACGGCTGTGGGGCTCTTGGATACCTCGCCGTTTTCGTTCCAGGTCATTCCCGCTCCGGTGACGCCGTCAAACGAGAACCCGCCGTTGAAGATGGCGATAAGCTCCTCGCAGATGGCCGGGGCTTCCATATCAACCGTGATCGCGCCATCGGAGGACTGGATCGCCTCGTAGATGGCGTATACGCAGTCATAGCCGTCGGCGGCGAACTGGTTGGGGGTCTCGCCGTATTGCTCTTGATACTTTGTAACGAAGTTGACGGTCTTATCGTCCTGCGCGTCGGCGCTGAACGGGGTGAGGAGCATTACGCCCTCGGCGAGGCTAGTGTCGAAGCCCTCGAGGGTAAGGATGCCGTCCATTCCGTCGATGCCGAAATATGTAGGATTATAGCCAACGGCGTTGGCCTGAGCGAAGATAAGCGACGCGGGCTGATAATACATTGGAAGGAAAACGAAATCCGCGCCGGCGTTCTGCGCGTCCGCTATCTGGACCGAGAAGTCCTGCTGGCTGTCTTCGGTAAACGTGGTTTCCGACACGATGTTCAGCTCAAGCTCCTTAGCCGCAGCGGCAAAGGTATCGTAAACGCCTTTGGAATATACGTCGTCGTTCTTATAGATAACAGCTACGACGGCTTCGGGATAGTTATCCGCAACGTACTGGGCCGTGGCGGAACCCTGGTTCGGGTCGGCGAAACACATCTGATAAATGTTATCGTTGCCTTCCAGCACGGCGGTTGACGACGCGGACGGCGTTAAGCCGAAAACCCGGTCCTCAAAGGCCTCGACGGCTGTCGCTACCGCAGGGGTGCTTGTTACGGAGCTGAGGAAGATCTGCATACCCCAGTCCTGCAGGGCGTTGTAAGCGTTGACGGCCTTTTCGGCGTCATGCTCGTCGTCCTGATAGTTAATCTCAAACTGCAGGCCGCCTAAAGCGTTTATCTCGGCGGCGGCAAGCTCCGCGCCTTGTTTGGCCGCGATGCCGTAAATCGCCGCTCCGCCTGTGAGGGGGCCTGTGGCTCCAATCTTGAAGACCTCATTTGAGGCTGTTTCCGCGTCTGTCTGTGTTCCTCCGCCTGAAGGCGCATCCGTCGAACATCCCGCGAACATGCACAGGCACAGAACCACCGCTACCATAGTTAAGAGTGACTTTTTCATTTCTCTTCCTCCTTCGCAACTTCCCATCGGAAGCATACTAGCGCGCCGTTAGATTTTGGGATATTTCCCCGCGCGTCTTAATCAGATACTCTACCACAATATACACAAAAAATGCAACACTTTTTTTACATATTTTTTGTCGGTTTTTGGATATTTGGAAGTGAACCGCCCCACTTGACATTCTACCGTCCGACAAATTAAAATAAGAGTAATAAACTTGTCCAAGGAGTGATATGATTGAGCAATAAGCGTTTTACGTTGATAATCGCCGCCGTAAGCGTTGTTTTTGCCGGAGGGTTTGCCCTCATCTACAACGGGCCTTCAGTGCTTACGCGTATAATTGACGGCATGAGCGTGGCGGGGCTTTTGAACATCGCCGCCGCCTTTGCCTGCCATGTGCACAATAACGGCCAGTTCAAACTTTTCTCCTATTCCAGCTACCGCAAGCAAGCCTTGGTCTCAAAAAAGGATGAGGATCCCAACGGCATCCCTGAAGACGCGAATGTCCCGTCATTTGCCGATTATGCCGGCAAGAAGCCGGAAAAGAAATGGAACCCCGCGCCTTTTTATATCTGCGGTCTGCCGCTCCTATTGACAGCGCTGATAATGATCTTTATTTCACCTTGAAAATCGTCCCGTCTTGCTCTATAATAGAGAGGCACGATGGAGAAACGTGAATGAAAGGGGAGTATTATGTCAGGGCATTCCAAATTTTCAAACATTAAGCATAAGAAAGAACGGGCCGACGCGGTACGCGGCAAGATATTCACTAAGATCGGCCGGGAGCTGGCAGTGGCGGTAAAGTCCGGCGGGCCTGATCCCAACGCGAATATGACATTAAAGAACGTGATACTTAAAGCCAAATCCGAGAACATGCCAAACGACACGATCGACCGCAGCATAAAGAAAGCCGCCGGGGATATGAACGCGGTCAACTTTGACAAGGTTGTGTACGAGGGTTACGGCCCCGCCGGGGTCGCAGTTATAGTGGAAGCGCTGACGGACAACAAAAACCGCACCGCCGCTAACGTAAGAAACGCGTTTACAAAGGGCGGCGGCGGTATCGGCGCGATGGGATGCGTCTCGTTTATGTTCACAAAGCAGGGCGTTATTTTCATCGAACCCGGCGCCGCTGGGGGGATGGACGACGACGGCCTTATGGAGCTGGCCCTGGAAGCCGGGGCCGAGGACTTCGCGGTCACTGAGGACGGCTACGAGATAATAACGTCCGGGGACGGTGAAGCCTTTTCCGCCGTAAACGACGCGCTGACGCGGAAGAATATAAAACCCCTTTCGGCGGAGATTACGATGATCCCCGCCACCTATACCGTCCTGGAATCCGACGACGACGTGAAGAAGATGAACAAGATGCTGGATCTGCTGGACGACGACGACGATGTTTCCAATGTATACCATAACTGGGAGCAATAAGGAGTAAATACATGGAAGTGACTTGCATACCCGCCGAGTTTATCGACATACATCTCGCGCAGGCGAAACCAGAGCATATAGCCGTCTATCTCTACGGAGCCAGGCACAGCCCTTCCGTGCCTTCCCTGCGGAAGACCGCTGAGGAGCTGCGCCTGCGTGAGCTGGACGTGGTATCGGCGTGGACGCACTGGGAAAGCGCCGGGCTCATCAAGATAACGGACGGGTCGATGGACAGCTTCACCTGCGAGTACATAGGCCTTGAGGCCGCGAAGGCATCGAACAAGGCGCCCGGCGCGGAAGTAAAAACCGACACTAAGAAGGAAACAAAGGTCGTTACGCGGCCTAACTATATCGTTACGGAGATGGAGAGCTTTAAGCAAGAGAACGAGGATGTGCAGTATCTCTTCAAGATGGCTGAACGTATCTTTGCCGAGCCCCTTAAATACACTATGCTGAACCTCCTGCTGGGGTTTTATGACTGGCTGCTGCTGCCCGTGCCGGTTATCGAGGTGCTGCTGGACTACTGCGTATCCAATAACCACCGTAACGGGCGTTACCTGGAGAAGGTGGCGCTGGACTGGGCGGACAACGGGATATCCACCGTCGAAGAGGCGGAGGAGTATATAAAGACCTTCAACACGGATTACCGCGCCATTATGAAATCCTTCGGCATCAGGCGGCGCGACCCCTCCCCCGTTGAGATCGAGTTTATGAAGCGCTGGCTGAAGGAATATAACCTCACGGTTGACATGATTACCGACGCCTGCGGCCAGACCGTGCTCAACACCGGCGGTATCAGCTTCCCGTATGCCGAAAGCATATTGTATAAATGGTCGATGGCGGGTTATAAAACGCTGGAAGAGGCTCTTGAGCACGACGTTGAATACAGAAAGTCCCGCAAGGAAGAGAAAGCCAAGCGCCCCGCCGCGAAGAAATCCCGCTTTGCCGATTACCAAGGCAGGGACTGGGATTTTGACAAGCTGGAAAAGATGGCGGCGGAGTTCGCGGACAGGAGCGTGTAGGATATGTCCGCCCTTACACGCGAGGTAATGAAGGATTACGCGAGAGACAGGGACATGGCCGAAAGGCTGCTGGCCGGGAGGCGCGAAGCCCTTTGGAAGGCCGTTCCCCGCATAAAGGATATTGATATGCGCCTGTCTTCTTTAGGCCTGCTGGCCGCCCAGGGAATCCTATACGGGGAAAGCGCCGTTCAAACCGCCGAGGAACTGGCGCGGGAGAGCGCAGCCCTGCGGGAAGAACGCAGGGCTTTAATATCGGGCGGCGCGTTTGACGAGGATGAAAGCGCTTTCTACACATGCCCGGTTTGCAAGGACACCGGCTTTAACAACGGCGCCCAATGCGCCTGCTTCAAACGCAGGCTTACCGATAAATTCTATAAATACTCAAACCTCAGCGGCGTCCTCGCGAAAGAGAATTTCGATACCTTTAACATTGAGATGTACTCAAACGAGGTTGACCCAAATACCGGCGTATCGCCCAGAGGGGTTATCAATACCGCATGGACGAACGCCCTTAAATTCGTCGGCGGCTTCGGCAAGGATTTCGTAAACCTGCTGCTGTACGGTGAAACGGGCCTCGGTAAGACGTTTCTGTGCAACTGCATCGCGAAGGAGCTGCTGGACCGGGGATTTTCCGTTATATACGCCACAAGCCCCCAGCTCTTCAAGATGGTGGAGAAGGCCCGCTTCGACAAGAAGGACGATGAAAGCGATATCGAAGAATATTTACAAATGCTGACGGAAACGGATCTGCTGATCATCGACGACCTCGGCACCGAGATGTCGACCGTCGTGACGGTCGCCGAGCTCTTCAACATCATCAACTCCCGCCTGATAAGCCGCCGTTCCACGATAATATCCACTAACTACGACATACCCGAGATAAACGCAAGGTACTCCGACCGGATTACCTCTAGGGTCTTTGGCAACTTCACGGTGCTTAAATTCGCCGGGGATGACATACGCATAAAGATAAGGTACGGGAAATGAACGATTCTTACGATTTCGGTCTTGCCCGCCCGGAAGACGCGGCGGAGGTAATGGCCCTCTATCGCAGCCTTATAGGCACCCCGGGCTGCGCCTGGAGCGAGAACTACCCTGCCCTGGAGTTCGTGGAAGCGGACATCGCGGAGGACTCGCTGTTCGTGCTGCGGGATAAAGGCAGGATCATCGCCGCCGCCGCTGCCGGGGCGTTTGAAGCGCCGGAAGGCATTGAATGCGCGATTGATAACCCCAGAGAGCTTTCCAGGCTGGGCGTGCTTTTAAATATGCAGGGACGTGGAATAGGCGGAATTATTCTGAGGCATGTTATCGAAGCGGTGCGCGGGCGGGGCTTTGACGGGATATGCCTGCTGGCAAGCAAGGATAACCCTGCGGCGCTCGCGCTGTATGAGAAGAACGGGTTTATGCGGCGGGGCGAGGTATTTGCTTACGGGGTTGATTTTTATTATTATGAGAATGCTATAAAGGAGTTTACATGAAGCGCGTCAACCTCAAAGGCAACCTGTTGATCCTCCTGGCCACCTTCATCTGGGGCACGGCCTTCGCGGCTCAGGACATTGCGATGGATAACCTGAAGCCGCTGACCTTCAACGCGGCACGGTTCTTAATCGGCGGCTGCGTGACGATGATCCCGGCGTTGATTCTCAATAAACGCAATGAAAAGCATATTAACAAACAATCAAATATAAAGCCTCCGTTCAAGAATACCATCCTCTTCGCAGGACTTGTCTGCGGGGCTGTTTTGTTTGTAAGCAGCCTGCTTCAGCAGATCGGCATACAGTATACCACGGTCGGCAAAGGCGGGTTTATCACGTCGCTGTATGTGGTAATTGTACCGGTTGCGGGGCTGTTCTTTAAGCGCAAGCCGCACATCAGGGTATGGATAGGCGTGGCCGCCGCCGTGGCGGGGATGTACCTAATGTGTATCGGGGGCGGCTTCGCCGTAAACGCGGGGGACATGTACATATTGGCCTGCGCGTTCTGCTTCGCGGGACATATCTTGGTTGTGGATCATTTCGCCCCGCGCTTCAGCGGGATAATGCTCTCGTCAATACAATTCTTTGTGGTCGGCTTCTGCTCCTGTATCGGCGCGCTTATTTTCGAAACGCCGTCATTCGGCGGCATCCTGGCCGCCGCCGGGCCGATACTGTACTCGGGCTGCCTTTCCTGCGGCATCGCGTATACGCTTCAAATCTTTGCGCAGAAATCCACCGACCCGGCTATCGCCGGGATGCTCTTCGCCACGGAATCCATCTTCGCGCTGATAACGGGGGTACTTATCCTGGGCGAGCGTTTCTCGCTCAGGGAGCTGTTCGGCTGCGCCCTGGTAATGGCCGCGCTGCTCGTCGCTCAAATTCCCGGAAAGAATGAGGACAAAGCGGTATAAACCTGTCTCCCCAATAATAAACTATACCAAATGTTAATTATTGGAGGGTTTATTAATGAAGGGGCCTAAAATCATTGTCTTCCACATAAGACAGCTCTTCCGAACCGGCGCGTTTGTGCTGGCGGGGCTGGTAGTGATTCTTCTGCTTATATGGGCGCTGATGCCCAAGAGCGACGGCGGGCAGGGGCCGGCGGCAAGCCTTCCCGGCGGCGGCGCCGAGGCTTTGTTTATTCCGGGGGAATACAGTTCCTACATAGTCCTGGACTCCACGCCTATCTACGTCACCGTTGAGGTGGATCAAGACAAGATTACTGATGTGCGTTTATCAAATCTTCAAGAATCCCAGGATCAGCTTTACCCGTTGTTCCGCCCTGTAATGGAAACGCTGAAGGCCGATATACTCGAATACCAGACGACGGAGCTGGAGCTCCCCACCGAGGTCACGCAGACCGGGCAAGTGCTTCTTAGCGCTATCAACATAGCCCTGAGCCAGGCCTACGCCAATGTAATCACTACCGGTTTCTAAACTGATGAAATCCGAGAAGCGCGATAAAGAAACCGGAAAAACCCTCGCCGCCGCCGGAGTGATCATCTCAATGATGATTGGGGCGGGGTTCGCTTCGGGGCGGGAGCTTATGACATTCTTCGCCCGGTTTGGAGAGCGCGGGTATCTAGGGCTTGTTCTGGCGATCGTATTGCTGGCTCTGTGCTCCTGGGCGGTAATGGATATATCCGTGCGGATGGGGATTAAGGGCTACACCGCTTTTATGTCTGTCGTCCTGGGGCGGCGGCTGGGCCAGATAATGGCCGTAGTCGTGAACATATTCATATTCGTCATAATGGCTACGATGTTCTCGGGTTTCGGCGCGGCGTACCGGGAAACCGTGGGCCGCAGCTTCACCGAGGGCGTCGCCGTCATCGCGGTTTTATGCTTTGTAACGCTTCTGTTCAATTTACAGGGCATCGTCCGCGTCAGCGCCGTCCTTGCGCCGGTGCTGGTTGCGGGCGGGCTGGTTTTCGGCCTCTACTCGGCTATGACCGGGGCAGCCCCCGCCTTCGCCCCCTCCGCTCAGGAAAGCATCATAAACCAAGCGTTTATATACGCCTCATATAACTTGATTACGGCGGTTCCCGTCATGGTGGCGCTAAGTTCCACGCTTGGAAAAAGACGCCAGGCTATGAAGGCCTCGGCCATATCCGGCGGGATTATCGCAGCGCTTGGGCTGGCGTTTATGCTGCCGATGATAATGAACCTGCCTGTCCTCAGCGGCTTGGAGCTGCCGCTGCTGTCCGTCGCCCGGGCTAACGGGGGATTCGTCCAGCTGGCATATATCGCGGTGCTCTTCGCCGCTATCTTCACCACAGCGATCTCCGACGGCTTCGCTGTGACGGAATGGCTTGGAGCGTCGCCAGCGCTAAAGCGGCTGCGCGTCCCAAGCCTTGCGGTAAAACTCGCCGTGCCGCTGGGAGCGGCCCTTCTGGCGCACATCGGCTTCAGCGCCTTTGTCGATATGGTTTATCCCTTTTTCGGGTATGCTGGGCTGTTTGAAATCGCGGCGGTGCTGATATACGCGCTGTTTGCCAAAGCGAGGGGTTCTGTTGTATGAGATTCTTTGATTTGCGTCAAAAAGAAGTGATTAATATAAAAGACGGGTGCCGGATGGGTTTTGTCAGCGATGTGGAGCTGGACAAAGTGACCGGGGGCGTCAAACGGATTATAATCCCGGGCCCCGCGCGTATACTGGGCGTTTTCGGGCGCGAACAGGAATACCGCGTAGACTGGGCGGCTGTTAAACAGATAGGCGACGACATCATATTGGTGGAATGCGATACCGACAAGGTTTTAACGGATGGGGAAGATATGTAGCGCAGACATAGGGGCGACTAAAAGTCGCCCCTGAATTTTATGAACCGGGCTTAAAGCCCGGTTTCTATTACCTTGCCGTCACATCGGGTATAGGAATCTCCGTGCGCGAAGAGGCCCCTATTGGGCATAACCGCCAGCGTGCGGCATATGCTATCCAGCTGCGGCAGCTCGGGCGTTCCGCCGAAGGCAATCAGCGCGTCAATGCCCTTCAGGTTTTCCCTCCGGGTTACGCCTAAGCCGACTAGCCCCCGCCTGTTGGGATACTCGTTGATAAAATATAGTTCGGACTTATCGTGTTTTTTTAACGGGGCGGCATGTATCATCCTGTTAAGCAGTTCGCCGGGGTCGGCTTCATCCGCTGCGCCGCCGCCGGCCAAAGTGAAGATTTCAGCCCCCAGCTCCTTTGCCAGCGCGTATGCCTCGGCCATTTCCCCGTTCGTCAAGCCGGGAGAAAGAGATACGCCCAGCGTCCCGGCATTAATATCAATCATCTCTCCAGAGAGAATTACCGACCTCAGCTCGGAAAGCCCCTCCATCTCGTACCCATTAACACGCCACTTGCGCGGCGTCTGGGATTGAGGCCGGGATTGCTGATCCCGCTCCGCGCTGTCGGCTTCTTTTACTGCTTCCAAAAATTTTTCGGTAAGATTAATGTTATCCAGCTCGCTTGGCTCAAAGATATCGCTGATATTCACAAACATGGAATTTTTATAATAGTATTCCCATGCCCAATCCCGCTCGATGAGGCCGAAACGTCCCAGTCCGCACAGTATCCCGCCTTTACGCGGCAGCACCCTCATTATCGGCTTGTCTGCGGCTTCTGTTTCTTTCTCGGCCCTCGGTTCTCGGTTCTCGGCTCTATCCTTTCCCGATACTTGAGTCACCACGACTTCGCACAGCGCCCCGCAGCCGGGGCAAACCGTCTCATACGCAACCTCGGAAACCGGCACGCTCTTTCTCAATGGAATCCTCTCGGTCAGCGCCCCCGTCGGGCAAGCATGAACGCAGAGGCCGCAGCTTACGCAATCGGTTTTCTCCAGCGGCGCGCGCATCGCGGGGACAGCCTGGGTCTCGTCGCCTCTTCCTGCGAAGCCCAAAGCCCCGATACCCAGCGCCTCATCGCACATCCGCACGCAGAGGCCGCAGAGCACGCATTTATCCGGGTTACGTTCTATAAATGGATGATCGCTGACATCCAGGCGGCGGCGTTTTGACGCGCCGAACCTGAGCGGGTCTGCGCCGTATTCAGCGGCGTATTTGAACAAGCCGCATTCAAAGAAGTCCTGACAGCCGCATTCAAGGCAGCGTTTCGCCTCCGAAACAGCCGCCTTCTCGGAATAACCCAAAGCGACCTCGTCAAATGTCCTACAGCGTGTTTGAGGGTCAAGAACGGGCATTGCCGCCTTCGGCTCCCTCTCGATATCATTATAATCCGCCGCCGTCATCTCGCGTTTAACATAGGGCGGTTCGGTAAATATTCGCTCCGCGCCGTTTAAGTAATCATCGATCGCTTCGGCGGCTTTGCGCCCCGCTCCTACCGCAGCCACCGCGATATCCGGGCCTTTGTTCACGGCGTCGCCGACGGCGAAAACCCCCGGTATCCCGGTGGAGTAATTACGCTCGTCAGCGGCAATCGTCCCGCGCTTGGTCAGGATACCGTTAAGCTCCGGTATGCCCGAAAGCTCGACAGCCTGTCCGATGGCGGCTATAACTCTGTCGACGACCAGCGTCTCCGTCTCTCCCGGTATCGGCACGGGAGCGCGCCGCCCTCCGGCGTCCGGCTCGCCCAGCTTCATTTTTTGAAGGGTGACGGTCAAACGCCCGCCGCTTTCCGTAATCTCCGCCGGGTTCACCAGGTTGAGGAAGATAACGCCTTCCTCGGCGGCTTCTTCCTTTTCAAGCTCCCTTGCAGGCATTTCCTTCA
Source organism: Clostridiales bacterium (assembly GCA_031271375.1). Taxonomy (GTDB): domain Bacteria; phylum Bacillota; class Clostridia; order Lachnospirales; family WRAX01; genus JAISVU01. Next base: position 15,361 of record JAISVU010000265.1, read on the forward strand.
TTGTACGGCGGTAAATATTACTCACCGACGCCGCGCCGAGGCGCATCGCCGTGCGGCAGGCGTCCATCGCGGTGTTCCCGCCGCCCACGACGGCCACGTCCAGGCCGTCCAGGCGATCCGCCGCTCCCGAAGCCGCCGCGTGCAGGAATTCAATCCCGCCTGTCACGCCCGTCAAATCCTAGCCGGGGCAGCCGATCTTTGACAACTTCCAAGCCCCTACGGCGATAAGCGCCGCATCATAGTCCTTTAAAATATCCGCAAACGCTATATCGCGCCCGATTTTTGTATTGTTGCGGAACTCCGCGCCCATGCCGCTTATGGCTTCTACCTCGGCGGCCAGCACGGACTTTGGCAGGCGGTACTCGGGGATTCCGTAACGCAGCATCCCGCCCATTTCCGGGTTTTGGTCAAAGACGGTAACGCCGTGGCCCATCCGCCGCAGGAAGTACGCCGCGGATAAGCCGCCCGGCCCGCCGCCGATAACGGCGACGTTCTTATCGGTAGCGGCTCCCGGCTTTGGCGCGAGTTTGCCGAGGAACTTATCCGTCGCGAAGTATTTAAGCCCGCCGATGTTAATAGGCTCGTCCTTGAGCTCCCTGCGGCATTCATCCTCGCAGGGCCTGGGGCACACGCGCCCTATCGACGAAGGGATCGGCAGTTTTTCGGCAATGAGCAGCGCGGCAGCTTCATAGTCTCCGTTGGCGATTAGCCCCACATAACCCTGGCAATCCGTCCCGGCCGGGCAAGCCAGCGCGCAGGGCGGGCGGCAGTCGCCGCAGTGACCCGACAGCATCAATTCCAACGCGGAACGCCTTACGGCATCAATACGCGGCGACCGCGTGATAATCCGCATACCTTCAATTGCGGCGGTGGAACAGGCCCGCAACAGCCGGGGCTTGCCCTCTTCCTCAACCACGCACATCCCGCAGGCTCCGTAAGCCTTCACACGCTCGTCGTGGCACAGCGTGGGAATCTCTATCCCCGCAATAGCGGCGGCGTCAATGACAGTCGCGCCTGCCGGGGCCTCTACCGTTATCCCGTCTATTAATAAAGTCACAGAATCGTCCTTTCGTATTTTCTAAATATTATCGTCGTAATCGCCCAAAAACTCCCTGCTGGACACGCCGCGTTCCTTCCGCTCGCTCTCGACGCGCTCGCCAAGAAGCCGGTGAACGGCTTCCGGCTGTTTAATGTTCTTTAACACCAGCGTAGGGTGCGATTCGTCGGTGGAAACCAGCGTAATCGTCCCTACCCCGCACAGCTTCGCCCACAGGCTTCTGTTGAGGCGCAAGTCCATTATGCGGTATACCATAATATCGTCGGTGGTCGTGTTGAAGAACCCCTTCCGCAGGGTCAGGCGCTCCGTAGTCAGCTCATAGCGTGTAAAGCTGAGAGGCAGGCCCATGCGCCGCCTTCGGTCGCTCCATATTATCTCGGGCTTTTCGATATCCAGCTTACCGGCCATTTATACTTCCCCCTACTTTGCAATATAGCCCTAGTATATCATAATCGCGCGGACAGGTAAATGATTTATTGACCATATTAAGCGCAGATGATACAATACCCGGCAGGTGATGGGTTTATGAAGCTGAACCGCCTCTTGGGCATTCTTACGGTTTTGTTGCAAAGGGACAGCGTTACCGCGCCGGAACTGGCCGTACGCTTTGAGGTCAACCGCCGTACCATCGGCAGGGATATCGAAGCGCTGTGCCTCGCGGGCATCCCCGTCGTAACGCGCCAAGGCGCGGGCGGCGGCATCTCTATCGCCGAAGGGTATAAATTGGATAAAAACGTTCTCACCGCCGACGAACTATCCGGCATCATCGCGGCGCTGAAAGGCATCGGCAGCGTCACGGGGCGGACGCATATTGAGCAGACGCTGCTGAAACTCCGTGCGGGGAGCGGCGCGGTTGTCTCTCTTAAAGAGCCGGTGATTATTGACCTTGCCTCCCATTATAAAGGCCAGCTCACGGGTAAAATAGAGCTGATAAAACGCGCTGTCCTTGAGGCGCGGTTGATAGAGTTCGATTATTATTATGAAAAGGGCGCGGTTCGCCGCCGTATTGAACCGTATTTCGTAATCTTTCAATGGACGGCCTGGTATGTGTTCGGATATTGCACAGACCGGCGGGACTGGCGTATGTTCAAGCTCCAGCGCTTATGGAATCTTGAACTGTCGGACGAGCATTATACTATACGCGATATTCCGCCGGAGAAGCGGGACTTTAACGCGCGCTTCACCGACGATATTAGGCTAGCCGCCGTTTTCGACCCCTCGGAGAGATATAAGCTCATCGACACCTACGGGCCGGTTTGCTATAGTGAAAACCCGGAAGGCCTTCTATTAGAGATAGGGTTTACCAACAAGGATTTTATTATAAGCTGGCTTTTGGGCTTCGGCGGCAGGGTCAAGGTCATCGAGCCTCTTGACATAGCCGACGAAATTCAAGCCGCCGCAAAGAATATTTTAGCGAAATATAAATAAACAAGGCATACAGCTGTCATGTTTATATTGGTATACTGTAGAAAAAAGGAATGGATGATTTAATGAAAAC
>JAISVU010000309.1 GCA_031271375.1 Clostridiales bacterium
CGTCAAATCCGTCTGTCCCTCAAGGTCGTACTTGCCGAACTTCGACGCCGACGAAGACTCAATACGGTCGGGGTTGCCCTTGGGCACGATGCCGCCGCTGGTAACAAGGGCCACCGTAGCCTTCGACATATCCTTGACCGCCGGGTTCGGGGCCACATGGTCAAACACCGGCATCGCGTACTCGGTCTCGAAGGCTTCGCCTTTGATCTTTTTTACCAGCATGTCCACGGCCCGCTTGGAGCCGCGTTCGTCGGCGAAGATATTCTTGCGGATGCCCCTGGGGAAATAACCTTCGTCCTTTGGAGAGCCCGGTTCCTCTCCCCTGCCCAGCTTTAACGTAAAAGCGGCCAGAGCCGGAGCGGCTTTGCGCATAGTCGCGGCCGAGTTCCCTGTCTGCAAGATATAAACATCCTTGCGGAACGAGTCAACGCCAGGGTTTTCCTCAAACATGGCTGTGACTGCCGGTATATTCAGCTTCTCCTTGACGGCTTTGCACACCGTGCCGCAGGCCATGCCGTAGCGTCCCGCGTTGAAGGCGGGCCCGGCCACGAAAACGTCGGGGCTATACTGTTCAATCATCGGCAGTATGATCCCCAGCGCCTCGTCCACGTTCTCGTTAAAATACGAGTCGCCGCAGACCACCGTCGCTAATATCTCCGCCTCGCCGCCGAACTGCTGCGTCAAAGCTATTCCCGGGCCGACAGGCCCTTCCCGCAGCTCCGGCTTGTAATCGGCCTTTTCCTCGCCGCCGACGCCGCCGTAAAACTGGTTGATATAGTGCAGAACTCTCAACTTACCCATCAATTCACTCCTTCCGGCGACGGTAATTAATTAAACTTACCATACTGCTCTCTTATCGCCGTCATTTCGGAAACGATATCGTCCACGTTCAAAACCATTTCCATCATTCCCAGCTGGTCCTCAAAAACAGCCGCGTCTACCGCGTTTTTAAACTCCTGCTCCAAGCAGTGGTAACAACGGAGTCCCAACTGGACCCCCGACAATGAACCCGCGAATGTAGGGTCGCCGTTCGTGACGGTTTCGGCCGCTAAACCGGCCGCCTCGCCCTCGGCAGCGCCGATGATGACTACGACGTTTTCCGCGCCGTATTTCTCGGCCGCCGCCTTAACCCTGTTTTGATTCTCCAGGTCCATTGCTCCCGCCGCCGTTCAGACAAAGCATTCCGTTGACGAGAAGATGACTTCGGGATTGCCGGCCGCGGTCTTGATACATTCCTCGATGGCGGGGCCGGGGATGCCGTCCCTGTCGCCGATGACGATGACTTTCTTGTTCTCGAAAAGGCCCATGCTCATGCTCCTTTCTTAATCTTTTGATTTTTATGGTTTTGCCTTACCTTGCTGTAGATCACAAAATCCCGGTAAGAGCCGTGATGGAACCGATAATTCCGCAGAACGCCTTCTTCTTGAAATCCCGATTCCTCCAAGACCTTTCGCGCAGGCGCGTTTTCCTTATCCGTTTCGGCTTCAAGCCTCACGACAGGGAAGTTACTGAAAATGTATTCAATTACAGCTTCTGTAATCAACCTGCCGTAACCCTGGCCTCTGGTATCAGAATCAAGAACCAAGCCGTACCTTACCAGACCCGTCCTGGGAAAGTTCAAATAAACCGCCCCCAGGTATTCCTTATCCGGGGTTTCGGCGATTAGCATCTGAAACCCATCGTTAAAGAGCTTCCCGCTTCGTAAATTTTCCGAGATAACGTCTCTGGATTCAAAGGCGTATTCCTGATACGCGCCTCGGCCTGATTCGTTGTTCATCCAGTACAGCGTGTCGAGATCCTTAAACCCCACAGCCCGAATAATGAACTTGTCCCTGACGATCACGGCCTTAATACTCCCTTGCCGTCATTCTGTTGAACCCGATCTCGTTCGTGGCTCCGGTAATAACCTGTATCTCGGCTTCAATGCTGCCGTCGGGCCGCAGGCTTCCGGCGAAGCCCCCCGCTATCTTGTCCGTATAGTCCGGCATACCGATAATCTTATCCATCGGCGGCAGGACGATAATCTGGTTGGCGTTGCCGCCCGTAACGACGGCGTCCGCGGCCGGGTCCGCGTCGGCAAGGGACTGGGAAAGCCCGTCGCGGCCCGCGTACTCGTCGGTGACGATAACGGTCTTAATACCCTGGGCTTCGATCTTTTTACAGTTCATAATCAAATCGGTGTCCGGGTTGCCAAAGCCTTCCTGGGAGATAATGACCGCGTCCAGCCCCAGGAACGCGCAGAGCTTCGCCGTCCAGTTTGACGAGCGTTCTTTGTCCGCAAGGAACACGTTCTCGTTAGTAATTATTACACCAACAAAATTCAATTCCTTGCCGTGCCTGTCAAACAGGTCGTGGATGATAGGGTTGTTCTGATGATGGTAAGTGGTGTTCTTATCGCAGGCGGAAACGCAGTTGCCGCTGACGATAGCCCCGTCCATAACCTCCGTCGGATACAGAATCGTCGGCACGATCTTCTTCCCGTCAACCCCGTACACATAGGTGTCATGCAGCAGCCCCTGGGTTTGCAGCATGTAGACATAACCTACCTTAGGCAGGTTTGCCATCTCCGCCGCGCCTTCAAAGAGAGGCTTGGTTTCGTAAACCTCGACAATATCGGGTTTCGCTTCTCTTCCGGCCTCGCCCAGGTACGCCGCCGCTTTGAATCCCGCGTTCCGCGCCGCCGCCTCGTACTCGTACTGGCTCAGGCCTTCCTGGGGTTCGATAACCAAGACGATATTATTCGTCTTCGAGAACGGGGTATAATCCGCTCCGGGGCCGGACATATCGATAATGCCCTCCTGGAAGCCCACGATACGCCCGCAAGTGACGACCGCCGCGCCGGACAGCACATGCGTCCTGCCGGAGCCGACAATATCCACCTTCGCAATCATACCGGGGAACTCGCCGCCGGGGCCTTCTGCCTTAACCCTGGGCTCGATAACGTCCTTTACCGGCGTTATGCGCGTCTTTTCCCCGGGAGCAGCCAGTTCGATACGGACGGCCTTGATATGCTCGTCCTCCAGGATCAGCTTCTCCAAATCCGAAGCGCATACCGTCAGTACGCCGCCCGCCATCGCGGTCTTGTCCCCAAACCTAATGCTGTTGACATAAATCCTTCCTAACTCAAGCTTCATTGCCTCACCTCGCCTTAGCTTATATGCTTCAAAATCATTGCCTCGATGTTGCCCTTTGTCGCGTCGTCCTTCGTGACTTCTTCCGCCTTCGCGCCGTCCTTATACAGCGTTATCGTGGGCAGGCCCAGCACCTTTTGGGATATCGCAAGCCTTCTTGCCCCTGAGGTGTTCAGCTTAACGAACTTTACCTGCGTTCCGTACTTCTCGGAAAGCTCCTCCACATCCGGCATCAGCGCCTGGCACGGAACGCATCCGTCCCCGAAGAAGTCCACCAGCACAAGCCCCTGAGCGTCCAATACCTCCGCTTGAAATGTTTCCTTGTCAACTGCCGTCATCTACTTTTCACCTCCCTTATATCCCCTCTATATACTTTTCCGCCTGCGTGGCCGCTATCGCCCCGTCGGCGGCGGCGGTGACGACCTGGCGCAGGGTCTTTACCCGGATGTCCCCAGCAGCGAAAACGCCGGGGACGTTGGTGCGCATGTTCTCGTCGGTTATAATATAACCCTGCGGATCGGTTTCGACTATGCCTTTGAACAGGCCGCTCATCGGGTCGAAGCCAATAAACGGGAATATTCCAAAGGTGCCGTCGTCCTCGTCGGCAACATGATCCCACAACTCGCCGGTCTTGACGTTTTTAAGCGTCATTGCCTCCACCATTCCGTCGCCCTTGATCTCCTCAACGACAGTATCCCATAAAAACGCGATCTTGGGATTGGCAAAGGCCTTGTCCTGCAGGGATTTAGCGGCCCGCAGGGCGTCGCGCCGGTGAACGACCGTGACCTTCCTCGCGAACTTGGTGAGGAACAGGGCTTCGTCTACCGCGGAATCCCCCCCGCCGATGACAAACACCTCAAGATCGCTGAAGAACGCCGCGTCGCAGGTGGCGCAGTATGAAACGCCCTTGCCCGCAAGGGCCGCTTCGCCGGGGCATCCGATGGGCCTCGCCCTGCCGCCGGAGGCGATTATCACGGCCTTCGCGGTGTATGTTCCCTCTTTGCCCGTCAGGGTTTTCACATCCCCGGTCACGTCAACGGCCGTGATGTCGTCCCGTATTACCGCCGCGCCGAAGGTCTTGGCCTGTTCCGCCATGCGGCCCGTAAGCCCGGGGCCGGAGGAATGTTCCGGCGCGCCGGGATAGTTCTCGATCTCGTTGGTGATGGCCAGCTGCCCGCCCTCGCCCAAACGCTCAATCACGGCTGTTTTCAGCTTCGCCCTGGCCGCGTAAAGCCCTGCGGTAAGGCCGGCAGGCCCCGCGCCTATAATAGCGATGTCGTACTGTGTCATATATGCCTCCTTAAAGGTTATACTTTCCGAAAATCAACGTATAATCCACGAGCTGCAAATCCTTTAATATACTGTCGCTGAACGCCCTGCCGCCGCGCCTGAGCTTTTTCGCGGCGGCTATGGCGCTCTCTATCAGCTCCAGCGAACCTGTATCCAGCGCGTCCCCACGCGACATTATTATCGTCTTATACACCGTCTCGCCGGGCTTGACGCTCCCAGACAGCGGATGTGTCAGCAGGGCATGTCCCTGATGTACCAGGTCCCTGGCTCTTGTCAGGACATCCTCCAAGCCTCCGTCAACGAATATCAGCTCCGCGCCGGACGGCGGCTTGGACTGTACCAGCGGGTTATTGGTTATTATTTTATCCTTCATAACAATATCATATTTTTAGCCAATTCATCAATTATCCCCATTAGTTCCCGTTCAGCCTTGATGTCGCCGGCATAAGGGTGGGTTAGGCTGCTTTTTTCAAAACTTTCATAATACTTTCGCGCCAACACGTCATTTCGGGAAACTATTTTTTCATACGCGTACATGAGCCTACGCTTGGACAATTGATTCGCGCTTGACTTAATGTACTTTATCAATTTAGGGGTATACAGCTGCCCTATACTTTCCTGCCTTTTGGGATTTTCCTCTCCTATTATTTCAAGAAACAGCAATTCGCAACGGACTTCATTTTTCAGCAATTCAATCAGTTTTACTCCTTCGCGTAAAATCCTTTAGGCAAGCGCTTTCGCTTCCGCAAAATCACGGCGTTCTATAAGCCGGTTCAACCTGAACGCAGCTACATTAGCCGAAACGGTGTCATTGAAGTCATATCCTTCCGTTATTTCAAACCAACTCTCAGGAAGGTCTTTCAATCTCGCTCCCAACGCCATCCTCGCGTTCATTGTCAATAAAACCCAAAAAGCGCGGCGTGAGATTTCGCTCTTCCGCATTGAAACTATATTGTGGCCGTCTGTCGAGACGCCTTCTATTTTGATGGGCAACACATTGATAATCCCTAAAAGGGCTCCTACAAAGGCAATGGGGAGAAAAATGGATTCTGAATAAACGACGGCATCCCGCAGCAACATGAACAGCATGACAAATATGCCGCTCACTATGAAGTTCATACAAGAACCGCCAAGGTTATACAGCAAAAAAGGGAACGCTCCGTTTACAGGTTCCGGAGGGGACATCAAGCATTGCCCGCCTACTCCGGCAACGCCGAAACTTTTCTTTTTGAGCTTGCCGTTCTCCTTGACAAGCATTATATGGCCGACGCTGAAGGAAATGAATTTATAGCCGCTCAAAAGACCGCAGATTAAATGCCCCAGCTCGTGCAAAACCACATTCAGCGCAATACCGAAGAAAAACGAAGTCAGCAGTATCAGAACGGGTACGAATTCTAACGCTAGCGACGACTCGCCGCCGGCTCCTTTCGTATTGGAACCGTTAGAGAAAAACGCAAATAAAAGCCCTATTGCCGCTCCAATGGCGTATGGCAGTATACTTGCCAACTTGAATTTCGACTTTTCTTTTTTCTTCATAAAGCTCTCCCGCAAAATATAAATTATCTTCGCCCCGGGTTTTCCCATGAGAATGACACCAAAAAAGCATGGCAGAAAAAATCGCCATGCCCCTGTCTGTATAGCCATCCAGAGTCCGTCAAAGCGGGATTCTTTGACCTGAGAATTTCACGCGCACTTGGCATTACGCGCTTGTCCCTTCGGTAGCCCAGGGCGGCCCCTGAACACTCTCTCCCGCTTCTCTTCCGGTTATATACATCATACTATAGAAATTTTCATTTGTCCAGTGGTTTTCAATAATAATGGCAGACTTGAAGTCCCCCCGCTAATATGTTAAAATTATAAAATCTTTGCGAGGGGGTATATACATTGAAATTATTATGGCGCGTAGCCAAAGAAGCTAAAAAGTACAAGTGGCTCCTATTATTCGGCGGGTTATGCACGCTGGCGCTGACCTTTGTGAACCTGGCCGCCCCGCGCTTCCTTTCGGAAATGACAGGGATTGTCAAAGACGGGGTAGATGAGGCCGGCATGAGCCGCATATATACGCTGATGTTTTCGCTCCTTGCCCTCTACATATTGAAGGTGGCTTTCCGGTTTTTCTCCAGTTACATCCCCCATGTGGCGGCCTGGCGGCTGGTTCAGGACCTGCGGATGAAGGTTTATAACCATATACAGGGCTTCTCGATGGGATACTTCCACGACAAGCGCACAGGCGATCTGATGAGCAGGGTCTTTAACGACACCGCCACCTTCGAGACCCTCTACGCCCATATAATACCCGAAAGCGTGACGAACGCCGTTACGCTGGTGGGCGTCACGGTTATCCTGTTCTCTATAAACGCGAAGCTGGCGCTGATGACCTGCCTGCCGATACCGCTGCTGCTGATATCGGGCTGGGTGCTGATGAAAAAGATACGCCCGAACTTCCGCAACACGCGTAAGGCCGAGGCCGCCCTTAACTCGCAGCTGCAGGACAACTTCTCCGGCATTCAGGAAATACAGGCCTTCTGCCAGCAGGACAAGGAAAGCGGACGCGTCCTGAGCAAGGCCCAGGACTGCACAAAGTACATGCTGAGGGCGTTAAAGCTCTCGGCCATATTCCATCCCTCCGTGGAGCTTTTAACCTCGCTCGGCACGGTTATCGTCGTGGGCTACGGCGGGTTCCTTGCCTATACAGCGGGGCTTGAGCTGGAAGATATTGTATCGTTCCTCTTATACCTCGCGCTGTTCTACGCGCCGATTACCGGGCTTGCCACGCTGCTTGAAAACGCCCAGCAAGCCCTGGCCGGGGCGGAGCGTGTGCTGGAGGTGCTGGATGCTGTGACGGACATTCAAGACAGCCCCGGGGCAAAAGACTTGCCGCCGCTGAAGGGGCATATCGCCTTCGATAACGTGAGCTTTAATTATGTCGCGGACAACACCGTGCTGGATAATATCTCCTTTGAGGCGCTGCCGGGGCAGATGATCGCCCTTGTGGGGCCTACCGGCGTTGGCAAAACCACGATATCCCAGCTGGCGGCCCGGTTCTACGACCCGATTGCCGGCCGCGTAACCGTTGACGGCCACGATCTGCGGGACGTGACCCAGAACAGCCTGCGCAACCAGATTTCGATGGTGCTGCAGGACACGTTCTTATTCAACGGGACGATAGCGGAGAATATCGCCTACGCGAAGCCCCTTGCCAGCGCCGCCGAAATAGCCGAGGCCGCGAAGACGGCGGGTATTTACAATGATATAATGGAGATGCCGGACGGCTTCGGCACCGAGATCGGCGAACGCGGCGTCCGCCTCTCCGGCGGGCAGAAACAGCGCGTCGCGATAGCCCGGGCCATCCTGCGGGATTCGCCGATATTGATTCTGGACGAGGCCACAGCCTCTGTGGACATGCAGACCGAAGCCCAGATTCAGCGGGCCATTCAAAGCCTTAACGGAACCCGGACGATCATCGCCATCGCCCACAGGCTCTCGACGATAAAGAACGCGGATCTGATACTGGTACTGAGCGAAGGTAAGGTCGTCCAGCGAGGGACGCATGAAGAGCTGGCCGGGCAGCCAGGGGTTTATAGGGATTTGTGCAATGTGCAGGAGCAAGGCGCGAGGCTTGTGGGGTGATTTTCCCTAAGTATGAAATGAATGGAGATGAGCAAGTTGCCGTCGGCAGAACGATCTATCCTATATGGTGAGGCTATACCTTCCAGCGCACTAAAAACCACATACATAAACAATCGCCGTTATCTCGGCAGCAAATATAAGCTCCTGCCGTTCATCACTTCAGTAGTAACTGAACATTGCGAGGGTGTGAACTCTGTCGCCGATATTTTTGCGGGAACCGGCGCGGTCGCCTCCGCGTTCACAGACAAGCGTTTGATAACTAACGACAATCTCTACAGCAACTATATTTGTCATCTTGCCTGGTTCAGTCCGCTTGCCTACTCACAGGAAAAAATCGAACAGATAATAGCTCTTTACAATAAAATTGATATTACGCAGGATAACTACATGAGCGAAACATTCGCGGACACGTTTTTCAGCAAGACCGATTGCCGAAAAATAGGATTTATCCGCGACGATATCGAGAGGCGTCTCGCCATTGGCGATATTAACGAGCGCGAACGGGCCTTGTTGATAACCTCACTCCTTTACGCCGCCGATAAGATTGCCAACACCTGCGGACATTATGACGCGTTTCGGCAAGGCGTTGAGTTTGATAAACACCTTGAGCTTTCGGTACCGATTCCGGCGAACGGCTTGAATGCCGGGAATGTTTGCTATAACGAGGATGCGAACGAGTTAGTTAAACGTATTTTAGCCGATTTAGTTTATATAGACCCGCCTTATAATTCCAGGCAATATTGTGATGCCTATCACCTCCTTGAAAATATCGCTCGATGGGAAAAACCCAGCGTGTCCGGAGTGGCGCGAAAAATGGACAGAAATGAGTTGAAAAGTGATTACTGCACAAAAAAAGCATCAAAGGCCTTTGAAAATTTAATAAACAACATCAATTCCCGATATATCCTGCTGTCGTATAATAACATGGCACAAAAGGGAAATAACCGATCCAATGCCAAAATAAGCGACGAAGATATCATAAGTGTGCTTTCCGATAAAGGCGAAGCAAGAGTCTTCACGCAGGATTATAAGCCATTCTCGGCAGGAAAATCCGATATCGACGCGCACGAAGAACGGCTTTTCCTTTGCATTTGCAAGCATAAGGATCGCCCTATTATCCAGTCGCCCCTTAATTATACGGGCGGAAAATTCAAGCTGTTGGGGCAGATCCTTCCTAACTTTCCTAAGCGGATCGATACTCTTGTAGATTTATTCTGCGGCGGTTGTGACGTTGGAATAAATGCAAGGGCTAGTCAAGTAATATTTAACGATAATAATAAGAATCTCCTTCATATCTACAATGCTTTCAAAAACCTCGGAAATGAAACTGTGTTATTTATGATAAACGAGATTATTGATAAATATGGCCTTTCACGCTCAAACGAATATGGATATGACTTTTACGGTTGCGACAGTTCGGGTGGGCTTGCAAATTACAATCGTAAACCTTTTTTAATGTTACGTAAGGATTTCAACATAAAAAACGATGATTACGGACATTATATTATGCTGTATACCCTTATTGTTTACGCCTTTAACAATCAAATTCGCTTTAACTCAAAAGGCGAGTTCAATCTGCCTGTCGGAAAGCGCGATTTTAATGCTAAGATGAAGATGAAACTTTGTAATTTCATCGACCGGTTAAAATCGGGAAATTATATTTTTTCATGTGTTGATTTCCGGAAGTTTGATATGTCGCCATTAACAGATAACAGCCTTGTATACTGCGACCCGCCGTATTTAATCACCTGCGCAACTTACAACGAAAAAGACGGCTGGAACGAGCAATGCGAACGAGACTTGTACTCCTTGCTTGACACATTGAATGAGCGGCATATAAAGTTCGCGTTATCCAATGTGTTGAGAAGCAAAGGCAACTCAAATGAGATACTGGCGGAATGGTTAAGACAGCGCGATTATCGGACAATACACTTAGACTACAGTTATTCCAACGCTAATTACCAAACGAAAAATAAAGCGGATACAGCCGATGAAGTCTTAATTATGAACTACTAGGAGGAGCGATGATGGATCAATTATGGAGCGCGTCTACAACGATGCGAAACCCGGAGCGCACATTTTCGTTTCTTCAAACAGCGGCTGAAATAGAGGGTGAGGTTTGGGATGATGCTACACAATGCAGATACCAAACGCTTCTCATTAAAAACCGTTTTTACACCCCTACCGCAAAGAACTTACCGGACGAATTATACGCGCTTCTTTCAAATTATACGCACGAACTGATTTACGAAGAAGCGGCGGAGATATTTGATAATTGTCAGCAGTTGTGTTTTGCAGTAACTTCCGATCTTTAATTCGGTACAGCATCCTTTCCGGTTATCTTCGACCGCTTCCACTTCCCCGTCATAATGTACGCGATGTTCAACGCATAGTTCCCCAGGGAGCCCACCGGCACCGCCAGCGCGACCCCGGCAAGGCCCAGCCCCACGGGGCCGGACAGCAGATACGCCACGGGGATACGCAGTATCAGCGAACATATTATCGACGTCGCCGCTATGTACAGCGTGCGGCCGGAGCCGGAAAGCAAACCGTGGGCGCAGAACGCGAACGGCACTATCATATAGTCCAGGCTGAAAGCCCTGATATATTGAACCCCATACTCCACCGTCTGCGGATCGCTGTTGAATATCTTGATAAACATTGCCGGGAATATCTGTATCAGCGCAAAGAGGATTACCCCTACCCCCAGCACCAGGTATCGCCCTACCCGCATCGTCTTTAATGCCCGGTCAAAATGGCCCGCGCCTACGTTCTGCCCCGCCATTGACGCAACGGCGGAGCTCATCGCCATTGAAGGCAGGATAGCGAAACCGTTGAGCTTTGCCACTATCCCCACCGCAGTTGAGGCATAGACGCCGTAGCTGTTCACCAGCGCCGTCATCGTAAGGAAAGACAGCGAGGTTATCGAGTTCTGAACGCTGGCGGGGAGGCCCAGAGATAACTGGAGCTTGAGCTTCTCTTTATATATCTTAAAGCTCCGCAGCTTGAAATCAAACATAAAGCGGCTGCGGATCAGATACACAATGGATATCGCGACGCTCAGGGCCTGGGCGATAACCGTGGCTATCGCGGCCCCCGCCGCGCTCATTCCCAGGTTATAGACAAATACAACGTCCAGCACAATATTTACCCCGGCGGCTATAGCTACGAAGATCAACGGATTCTTGGAATCTCCCATGCCGCGCAGCACGGCGGCTATCGCGTTATACGCGAACGTAAATATCAATCCCCATACGCAGACGCGGAAGTAGATTTTCGCTTCGGCGAAGGCTTCCGGGGGAGTGTTTATCAGGTTTAGGAGCTGGTCGTCGAACGCGAGGCCCACGATCGTGAAGAACACCGCGAGAATCCCCATGACCGTAAAGAGCGTGCCTATCGCCTCGGCTACGTCCTTTTTGCGCCCAGCGCCCAGGTATTGCGACACCAGCACTGTGCCGCCGGTCATCAAGCCGAAGACGATGTTAAGGATTAAGAATGTCAGCTGTGTTCCCAGGTTTACCCCGGATATGCTCTCGGGGCCGTTAAACTGCGATACTATGTACAGGTCTGTCGCGCCGTAGACGGATTGCAGCAGGTTTGACATCAGAAACGGAAGGCTGAACCGCACAAGTTTCCTTGTTACGCTGCCCTCCGTGAGGTCGTTTTCAAATCTGGCCATTTATTTTTCCCCTTTAATAACAAGTTGTAATACACCGGCTATAGCCGCCGTCAAAACGGCCGCCGCAATAGCTTCCATTAACCCGTTCGAGCCTATTATACCCATGACCACGCCAAGCACCGCGCCGGTGCTGATACCCCTGTACAGCGCGAATGGTTCCTTAAATATCAGATATATCAACGGCATTACCAGCAGCGTGTTGGTGAACGCGCCAACAACGCCCGTCACGGCAAGCCATATCGTATTCGTCACCTTAAACTGCTTGATGGGGAGCTTACATAAGCCTGTGTAAGCGAACCAGGGAATCACGCCCACGAGAATTCTGGGGACGAAGCAAATTATAAGCGACAGCGGGCTGCCGCTATCGGTTCCCGGAACCGTGATTGCCGGGGAAAAAGCGAAGGACAAGCCGCTGGGAATGAATGTATTGCTTATAAGGCTTCCTGCACCAAACAAAAAGCCCAGCGCCGCCCCATACTTAGGCCCAAGAATCACCGCGCCGATTATAACGGGGACATGGACAATCGTAGCTTTTATAAACGGCAGATTGATGAACCCTATCGGAGTAAAGATCAATAATATTATGATGGCTGAAAACATTCCCATTACCGTCAGTTTCCGCGTCGCGGCGCTTCTCATCTTTCCGCCTCCATGTATTCATAAACTGCGAACAGGCCCTGTATCAGCAGCTCCGGCTCGTACTGGCAGCGGAGCCTGAGATGCGGCAGCACCGCGGCCGCGTCGCCGCCCGTGATGATGACGGGAGCTTCATAACCCAGTTCAGCCCATATCCTGGTTATATAGCCTTCCAGCGCGCAGGCCGCGCCGATAACCGCGCCGGAGATAAGGTTCTGTTCGGTATTAATCCCGATTACCGGGCTGTCGGGCTTCAATTCGGTTAATGGCAGCTGTGCCGTGCCCTCCGACAGGGCAAGCAAGCCTGTCTTAACCCCGGTCATTATCGTCCCGCCGATAAAGGTTTTGTTTTTGTCCACCACATTTATAGTGGCGGCGGTGCCGAAATCCGCGACCAAGAAAGGCGGCTCCGCGATCCTTAACGCACCGGCGCAGCACACAAGCCTGTCCTCGCCTAAAAGCCCCCGGTACTTTGAGGTTATCCCGCCGCAGGCTTTTGAATCTATCCGGCGGACGGGCTTACCCGTCTTTTCCTCTATCGCGTCAATTATGCCGGGGGTTTTCTCGGGGAAGACGGTCGATAAAATGATCCCGCCCGGCTTCTCCCATATGCCGGGGCCGAACGCCTTTTCCATGAAGCATAAAAAGTTTTCGCGGGACAGGTCTTTGATAGGCATGTGGCTTGCGGCGAATCCGCCGTAACGCCCCGCCGCCGCCTGGAGGTTTGTGTTGCCTATCCCTAATGCCAGTATATCCTTCTTCAATGTCATTTTAAGGTTTCCAATACGGCGGATATTATTACGGAGGCCTCGGCCATAGCGCCTTTGCCCACGTACCCGCAGGCCAGACGAGCTTCCCTCGGCTCGATTACCGTCCAGCCGCGTTCTTCCAGTATACTAAGATTATGCCGCGTCGCGGGGTTTTCATACATCCGGGTGTTCATCGCAGGCGCGATAAGCATGGGCATATCATGGGCGGCGAGAACCATTGATGTAATCATGTCGTCCGCTATTCCCCCGGCAATCTTAGCGATTATATTCGCCGTCGCCGGGGCGATTATAAAAAGATCGGCGCGCTGCGGCAGGGCTACATGGACTATCTCGCTTGGGTCGTCCTCCTGCAATACGCCGGTGAATACGCGGTTCTTCGTAAGCGCCTGCATTGTCAGCGGCGTTATGAAGCCCGCCGCGTTACGGGTCATCACCGCGTGTACATCATGCCCCAGCTTCACCAGCTCGTTGGCGATATCAGCGGCTTTATAGGCGGCTATGCTGCCCGTTATCCCCAGTATTATGGTTTTCACTGTCTAATTAACTCCTCTGTGACGGTCTTTAGTATGAGGCTTGCTATCTCCTGCTTGCTCCCAGCGCGTCTCATTCCACCGTTTCTGTCCAGCAGGACCGCCGGATGCACGTCTCCTGATATCTGTGATAAATCGTTAGCCAGCACATAGTCGCAGCCGCTCTTCTCCATTTGGGCTCGGGCCGCGCCAAGCAGCTCCGCTTCCGGCCCGCCGTTAAACAGCTTAAAACCTACCAGCAGGGCCTTTGGCTGCAATGCCTTAAATAAATCCAGCGCCTTTGGCGTGCGCCGCATCGCGATAATCAATTCGTCGCTGTCCGAGCGTATCTTGCCTTCCACGCGTCCCTGCGTCATAAAAATATCCCGGAGGCCTTGATGTATATCATCAAATACACGCCCGTCCAGGTTCAGAGCCAGCTTGTCCAAAGGCATCGCGGCATAGGGCGTATAATCGCTGACGGCCATCGCGTGGATTATACAGTCGAAGGGCCGCTCGATAAGCAGCTTTTGTAAAACTTCAAGCAGCTGGCCCGTGCTTACAATCCCTATATCCTCATATGAACCGGCGGGTTCGGGCAGCATCGCCCCTTCTCCGCGCAGATAGGCCACACGTGCCCCCGAGGCAACAAAGGCCGACCCGATAAGGCTTCCCAGGCGGCCTGTGGAGTGGTTCGTAACGCTCCGTACCCCGTCGATGCTCTCTTTGGTACCCCCCGCCGTAACTAAGACGGACAGCATTGGTTCACATCCTTGATTGCGTTCTTACGACATTATATGACGATCGATTCACTATTGTCAATATAGAATCAAGCCGTCCGCGAATACCTGGAAATATTTAGCAATATACCCATCAGCGCCATCAAGAACAGCACGGACGAGCCGCCGTAGCTTATGAAGGGCAGCGGTATGCCGGTATTGGGGATCGTGCTGGTGACGACGCCTACGTTTATTATAACCTGAACCGCCAGCATTACAATAATGCCCGTCGCGATCAACGTCCCCTGGAGATCCGGGGCGTTCAGCGCCACGCGGACGCCTCTGTAGATTAAGATTGAGAATAGTAAAATTATTATCGCGGCGCCGAAGAAACCCAGTTCCTCGCAGATTATCGCGAAGATAAAGTCGTTATGTGGCTCCGGCATGAATATCAGCTTCTGGCGGCTGTTGCCCAGGCCAAGCCCGAACAAGCCCCCCGAGGCCACGGCGTACAGCGATTGAATCGTCTGATAGCCGTATAACAGCGGATCCGCGAAGGGGTCGAAAAAGGCTTGCAATCGGTCGCCCTGGTAGCTGTCCGTCGTAAGGAGCCACCCAAGCCCGCCCGCGAAGACAGCCCCCAGCATAACGATGAACCGCCAGAAGAACGGGCTCGCAATAAAGATCATCCCAAAACCCAGCGCGCCGATCGTTATCGCGCTGGAGAGGCTGGACGTGCAGACATAGGCGAGCCCCGCCGGGATGATAACGATTATGCTGGCCAAAATGAAGCCCTTCCAGCTCCTGAGCCTGTCCTTCTCCTTAGCGATAAAGAACGCAAGGAACAGGATAACCGTGACTTTCACAATCTCGGAAGTCTGAACCTGACCGAATACCGGTATTCGCAGCCAGCGCCTGGCGTTATTCGCCTCTATCCCTATAAAACGCGTGAGTATCAGCAGGATGTTTCCGGCTATGTACATCAATCCCGACAGTTTCTCCCACACCCTGTAATGTGTATACGCCATTATAATCATAGCCACAATCCCCAGCCCCACCGCCCTCAGCTGATTGAATACATAGTGGAACATATTATTATCAACGTTCTCGTCGCGCATCGCGGTATAATAACTGGACGAGAATACCATCACAATCCCCACCAGCAGCAACACGAATACCACCGCCGCGATGACCCCGTCAAGCTCCGTAACAACCACCCGGCTCTTCGCCGCCGGCCCTCGGCGGGCGGACGCTCGTCTGGTGTTTTCCATTGAATTCATCTCCTATCAAGTGTTCCTCTCGGTTCTGGGTTCCCGGCCTTCGGCCCTAGCCGTCACATACTCCTTAAATAGTTCTCCCCGCTCCTCATAATCCTTAAACATATCCAGCGAAGCGCAGGCGGGGGACAGCAGCACGGTATCCCCTGCCTCGGCCAGTTCGCGGGCGGCATCCACGGCTTCTTTAAGGCTCCGTACCTTTTTGAATCTTGAAAATCCTGTCTTTTGGCAGGCGTCGGCGATCTGCGCGGCCGTCTCGCCGAACAACAGCACATGGGCGGCCTTGTCGGCAAAGAGCCGCACCCAGGGCGTAAAGTCCGCCTTTTTATCCTGGCCTCCGCCTATCAGGATAACCCGCCCTTTGGCCGCTTCCAGGGCCTTTACCGCAGAATCCACGTTCGTCGCCTTCGAATCGTTATAATAATCCGCGCCGTCAATCCGGCCCACGTATTCAGCCCTGTGCGGAACCCCTTCGAAGCCCTTGACTACTTTAGCCGCCAGGCCCACCGGCGCGCCGGCGATTATCGCCGCCAGCGCCGCTGCCATTGAATCCTCAAGGATATGGAGAAACGGAATCCGCATCTCCCGCTGTTCCCATAGCTTTACCGTATATGATTTATACTCGTACCAAACCGTCCCGCCGTCCAGGTAAACCGTATGTCCCTTCCCTCCGACGCGGCCCGACGCGCTGAACCAGGCCGTGTCCCCCTGGGTCTTTAACGACATATCCCGGCAGCGGGGATCGTCATAATTCAATATCAGCGTATCGCCGGGGCCTTGATTGGCGAATATCCGTTCCTTTACCGCAATATAGTTGTCCATCGTGTAATGCCGGTTTAAATGGTCTTCTTTGATATTCAGTACCGCCGCAATCTTTGGATGAAAAGCCCTGACGCTCTCTAATTGAAAGCTGGAGACCTCCAGCGTGACCCAGGCGTCCC
>JAISVU010000043.1 GCA_031271375.1 Clostridiales bacterium
GTGGGCTGGACGCCCCTGGTAAAGGGGTACTGACCGGGATAACCCAGGTCTGTTTCATAATCCGCTTCGGGAACGTCCAAGGGAGTGTATAACCGTTTAACCCCCACCCCGGAGTCGAAAACGTATTCCTTTTTTTGTTCAGGGAAGCGCGCCAGCGTCTTCTTTACCTGGCTTTCTTCCCAGTTCTCAAAGGATGCGCGTACATCCTCAATGCTCATCAGAATCCTCCCGCTTTAATATTCGTTATGCCTGTCTATTATATATTATGCGTGCTTATAAATCAACTATTTATAAGCAGTCTAATCGCTTCCACAGCGGTTTTAATCGCCGGCGAAGTATCATGTGATTGCGGATTGGAAAGGCCCCGCTTCTCTCTTTCCTGATTCCAGACGACGCTGAGGACGCAGCCCGCCCTAGCCCCCAATATTTGGCACACGATATAAAGGGCGGCGCTTTCCATCTCCGAGGCCAGCGCCCCCGCTTTAACCCATGCGTCCCATTTATCCAGCAGTTCATAACCCGCGGGCATCCGGCCCGGCTCATGCTGGCCATAGAAGGAATCCTTGCACTGGATAATCCCCGCGTGGTAATTTAACCCAAGTGACCGAGCGGCGCCTACAAGCGCGTTCGTTATGTTCAAATCCGCCACAGCAGGGAACTCCACAGGCACGTATTCCTTCGACGTCCCCTCCATGCGGATTGCGCCGGTTGCGATAACAACGTCGCCGCCGATAACCTTCTGAGCCATGCCGCCGCAGGTGCCAACGCGGATGAAATCCCGTATGCCCGCCTGATACAGTTCCTCGACGCATATAGCGGTGGAAGGCCCGCCCATGCCGGTGGATATGACCATGACGGTTTCGCCTTCCAGCTCCCCAAGCCAGGTGGTGTATTCACGGTTTTGGCAGTGAAAACGCGGGTTGTCCAGCAATGAAGCTATCTTTTCCACCCTGCCGGGGTCCCCCGGCAGGATGGCGCGGGTTGCGCCGTGGCATGAATCAAAGCCTATGTGGTACATATTAAAACCTCCTTACTAGAGCCGAGAGCCGGGTTAGGTACTTTAAAGCAGCATAATCAAGGGGTTTATGATGAAGATGTTAATTCTGAATTATTAGGCTTATATGCCGTGCCGTCAATCATGCACAAACAATTCGAGTCAAGAAACGCTGTTTGCGATGTCATCCTTGCGGGAAAATTACCCTTATCAAAGTATTCATAAAAAATTTCCCTTGCCCCATTAAAATCATCCAGATTTTTTAAGTATAGATTGATCTGCGCCATATCGTTCAACGACGCGCCTGCTGCTGTCAGCGAGTTTTTTATACTTTCAAAGGCCGCTCTCATTTGATACCTTATATCATGTTTGTCAAAACCGCCCGCATGATGGGCAAGAAAAATATAATCGCCCGCAACAACGCAAGACGGACAAGTATCATCTCCGGAATTGGTCGGCATTCTCTTTATCATGTGAAAACCCCTTTCGCGTTTTATTTGACATTTATGGTATCGCAACCTCCGCAGAACGAAAGCTATGCGGATGCGATATATCATACTTATCGCATTTCTGCGCCATTTTAATGGTTAAGGCCTTTTTCGTGCTTTTCGTGTTTTTCGTGGTCAGTGTTTTAGAACCTGTCTTCCGTTAAATAACCGCCGGGATCGATAACCGCGTTAAAGGATTCCTTCGCGGCGAACATCCCGTCAAAGAGCCCCGGCAGCCGCCCGCCGCGCCAGCTCTGCGAATCGGCCTTGGCCCAGAACGTCACGCGCTCGATGTATTCGGCATAATCGCCCAAGGCGTCGAATATCTGCGCGTAGAGTTTCGCCTGCAGCAGCTCGTCTTCTTTGCTAAGGGTCTCTCCCAGAGGGTAAGGGTCAGCCGGGCCGACGGTTATATCCAGCTCTGTGAGCGATACTACGGCCACGGTCGCGATATAACGCTCCATCGCGGCGCGGAAGTCCTCAATCTTGAATATGCCCGTGTTGTGGTGGGACTGCATCCCGATGCCCTCTACAAGCATACACCCGTCGTAATCGTGGTCGGCTTCCCACTGCGCGTTTAATTCCGTCACCATCGCGCATATAGCCTGGCTCTTTCCGGCTTCCTGCTCATTAAAGTCGTTGTAGTACAGCGTCGCGGCGGGGTCATACCGCCTTGCCAGCTTAAACGCATCGTAGATGAACTCCCAGGCGTTCCCGCCGTTGGCGTAGGCGAGATACCAGGGCGAATCCGTCCGCAAGCCATCTTTCCAGCCCCCGGTAAAGTCAACGCTGTTGCCAAAGGCCTCGTTCACAACGTCCCATGACGTGACATGCCCTGCGAAATGGGCTGCCACGTTTGAGATATAGTCTTCCATGTTGGCCTTCGCCTCTTCATAGGCCAGCGCGTTGCCTTCCCCGTCCGTCGTGAGCCACACGGCGCTCTGCGAATGCCACACAAGCGTATGGCCGTGAACAGGTATGCCGTTCGCTTCGGCCCAGGCTATTATCATGTCCGCCTGCCTGTAGTCATACTCGCCTTTGGCCGGGGATAGGTTCGCCGGTTTCATCGCGTTCTCGGCCGTGACGGAGTTATAGTGATGGTTAAACATCGCAGTTGTCGCTTCGTCTGCCGTCTGGGCGGGCTCCATTATGTTGCCGATAAGGAATTTGCCGTCATACACGGCGGCAATGGAGGGCAGCGTGAGATCCCACTTGGGAAGCTCTGCTGATTCGGGGTTAATTGTTGTCATCTCTTCCCCATATCATACGGAATCCCGGAAGCCCTGGGCGCTTGCGATTTCTTCGAGTTAAATATCAGCACAACTAACGTGACGATGAATGGCAGCATCTTGTAGAAGTAATCGTTTACCGGGAGCGACAGCAGGAACGGTATCCCCGAATAGGCGGAGGAGATAGCCTTTAACGTCCCGAAGAAGAACGCGGCGAATAGCACGCGCCAGGGCCGCCACTGGCCGAAGATAAGCACGGCTAGGGCAAGGAAGCCATACCCTGCCACGGTGGCGTCGAACACGGTAGTCGTAGGGATAATGAACACCAGGCCGCCGATGGCCCCCAGGATACCGGAGACAATGACGCCGATGTAGCGCATTTTGTAAACATTCACCCCGACGGAATCCGCCGCGTGCGGATGCTCGCCGCAGGCCCTAAGGCGCAGTCCCAGCCGGGTTTTGTACAGCACGAGCCATGCAATTATCAGGATAGCGAAACCGATATAAGTGGTGATATAGGTCTTCTGGAAAAGGAGCTCGCCCAAAACCGGGATATCACCCAGAACCGGAACCTTCGCTATGTGAAACTGGTTATTGAACTGAATCTGCTGCGTGCCGTTGCTGTTTCTTGCCGAGTTTATCATTCTTGCCGCGTATATCGCAAAAGCCGGGGCGAACATGTTTATCGCCGTCCCGCTGATGACCTGATCCGCCTTCATGTTAATTGAGGCGTATGCGTGAGCAAGGGCGATTATGACCCCGGACAGCGCCGACACGAGAAGGGCTAGGATAAGGAGCGGCTGACCCTTGATAATGTCCTGGAAGAAGCTGATAAAGAGCGTTCCGCTGAACGCGCCGATGATCATAATGCCTTCCAGCGCGATGTTTACCACGCCGCTGCGCTCCGAGAACATGCCGCCCAGGGCCACAATCAGGAGCGGGATGGAAAAGTACATGCTCTGCTGGACGATGAAATACAGAAGGCTCATTGAGTATCGCCCCCTTCGGCTTGCTTATTGCCGCGCTCCCCGCGCCTTTCGCGGTTCTTGGCGATTAACGAGGCGACAGCGCCGCGTATCAGCAGCGACAGCGCGCTGAAATAGATGATAATCGCGATGATGATTTCAATAGCCTGCGGGGCGAACTCGTAAAGCTGCATCCTCAAGCCGCCCACGCTGAGGTAGGCCACAAAAATGGCCGAGAATATGACCGCGATGGGGTTGCTCATCGCCAGAAGCGCCACCGGAACGCCGTTAAAGCCCTCGGGAGCCAGCACGTCAACGACATTGAATCCCCGCCCGGAGCCGTCAAGATACAGCAGAGCCCCTCCCAGCCCCGCCATTGCCCCAGCGACGGCCATCGATATGATTATGCTGCGGTTTTCATTAATCCCGGCGTAGCGGGCCGCGTCCCGGTTATAGCCGCAGGCTTTAAGCTCGTAACCGAATACAGTCTTCTCCAGCAGGACATACAGTATAACAGCCATGATAACCGCAACAAACAGCCCGCTGTTGAGACTGGACATATTAATCCCTGTGCTGAACAATGTGTTAAGCCCCGCCTTAGGCATGTTTGCCGACGCAAGCACAGGCATACTTTGATTCTTTAAGCTGAAATAAATGGTCTCTTTGATGAGGAAGTTCACCATGTACATGCCGATATAATTCATAATGATGCAGGAAATGACCTCGTTGACGTTCCGCAGGGCCTTGAGAATCCCCGGAATGAAACCCCACAGAGCCCCGGCGATCATGGCCGCAAGCAGCGCGGCGATCCAATGCAGGGCTCCCGGCAGGAACGTACATTTGACCCCAACCAGTAAAGCCGCGTATGCCCCGACAACGAACTGCCCCGCTGTGCCGATGTTGAACAGGCCCGTCTTGTTAGCGAAGGCGAAGCTGAGGCCCGTGAGCATAATAGGCGTGGCTTGGTAAAGAACCTGGCCGATGCTTTTCATATCGACGATCCCGCCGGTGAGGATTGCGGTGAAACCGCCCAGGGCCTGGCCCGGTTTCGTGACAAGCAGCACGATAAACCCCGCGAGAAGCCCTATCACTATGGCTATCAGGGACGGGAGAACGCCGGCGCCTTCGCCCCGCCCCAAAGCCTTCTTTAACGCGTTCATTGAGCGCCGCCTCCCTTTTTGACGCCGTCGGGCCTTGACCCGGACATGTAAAGCCCCAGCTCCTGAGGGCCGACGCTCTTTGCGTCCACGTCCGCGACGATCCTGCCCTCGTAGATTACCAGAATCCGGTCGCTGACATTAAGCGCCTCGTCCAGCTCCAGCGTCACCATCAATATGCCCTTGCCTTTACCGCGCTGGTTTATCAGCTGCTTATGGATGTATTCTATCGCCCCGACATCTAAGCCCCTTGTAGGCTGAACCGCGATAAGGAGCTTGGGGTCGCGGTCGATTTCCCTCGAAACGATGGCCTTTTGCTGGTTGCCGCCGGACATGCTCCGTACCGTCGTCCTTGCCCCTTTGCCGCTGCGTATGTCGTATGCGTCTATAAGCGTATCCGCGTATCTATATATCTCATTAAAACGCAAAAACCCAGCGCGCTGAAACTTGGGCGAGTAATATGACTGCAGCACCAAGTTATACGCCAGGTTATAGTCCAATATCAGGCCGTGCTTATGCCGATCCTCGGGGATGTGGGCCATCCCTTCCTCGCCCCTGCGGCGTATCCCGGCCCCGGTCAGGTTCTTGTCGTTCATCGTTATACTGCCGGCGTCGGCTTTGGTCATCCCGCACAGGGCGTAAACCAGTTCGGACTGGCCGTTGCCCTCTATGCCCGCGACGCAGACGATCTCACCCTCACAGACGTTGAAGCTCACATTATCCACAGCGTTTTTGCCGCTCTGCTTATTCTTTACCGTGAGCCCGCTGACCTCAAGGATGACTTTGCCCGGCTGTCTGACGGGCTTCGCGACCTGAAGGCTTACCTTTCTGCCTACCATCATTTCAGAGAGCTCTTCCTTCGTCGTCTGTGAAACCTCGACAGTGCCGACATAGCGGCCCTTTCGGAGTACGGTGCAGCGGTCGGCGACCGCCATTATCTCGTTTAGTTTATGCGTAATGAAGAGTATGGACTTGCCCTCGGCCGTGAGACCCCGCATTATGCCCATCAGCTCGTCGATTTCCTGAGGGGTTAAAACGGCGGTGGGTTCGTCGAATATGAGTATTTCGTTATTCCTGTAGAGCATCTTTAATATTTCAACACGCTGCTGCTGGCCAACGGTGATATCCGATATAATATCGTCTGGGTTGACCGCCAGCTTATATTGCTTTGACAGCTCAAGCACCCGTTCCCTTGCTTGATCCTTCTCCAAAAACCCGTTCTTCGTCGTCTCTACGCCCAGTATAATATTTTCCAGCACGTTAAAGTTGTGAACCAGTTTAAAGTGCTGGTGAACCATGCCGATACCCAGTCTTGTAGCGTCTCCCGGGCCGTGGATGTTCACCGCGTCTCCGTTCTTTTTTATGATGCCCTTATCGGGCCTGTACAACCCGAACAGCACGCTCATCAGCGTTGACTTACCTGCGCCGTTCTCGCCCAGCAGCGCGTGAATCTCGGCTTTGCGAAGGCCCAGCGTGATGTCGTCATTGGCGATAACCCCGGGGAATTCTTTGGTTATACCGGACATTTCAATGATATATTCCAAAGCGAAACTCCTTTCAACTGGGCTTTAATATAGTATAAAGGCTGGAAACGGCGCTAGGTTTCCAGCCTTTGCACTTTACTATACTCAGTTACTTAGTTGATTTCGGTAACGACTACGGCTGTAGTGGGGATATCCATTACGGCTACCGCGTTCCCGTCGGCGTCGAGGTCGCCGAGGATATCGACCTCACCGGCTACGAGCTTCGCGAAGATAGCGTCGTAATCCTCCTGCGTGAAGTTCTCGAACCTCGAAGTTCCCATCGGAAGGCCCACGCCGTCGTTGGCGGCGTCGAACACCAATGTCTGCCCGCCGGGGAATTCGCTGTTGTAATAGGCCGCGATACAGTCATAAACCGAGGCGCTGAGGCCCTTTACGGCTGAGGTTATAACAGAGTCGGCCTCGCCGGACTGGTCGATATCGACGCCGATTACATTGGTTCCGGCCTGGTCGGCCGCCGCCATAACGGAGTTGCCTAAGCCGCCGCCGCAGGCGAAGATTGTTTCGATACCGCTATTGTACCAAGCAGCGGCTTTGGCCTGCGTCTCGGGAGAGGCGATAAAATCGCCGGTGTAGTTGTAGTTTACGGTAACTTCGTCAACGCCTAACTCGACGGCGGCGTAATCCGCGCCTTGCACGAACCCGTAACCGAAACGGATGACGGCGGGGACGGCCATTCCGCCGATAAACCCGAGCTTGGTAGCGCCTTCCTTAACGGCGGCGTATCCGGCGAGGAATCCCGCCTCTTCTTCGGCATAAAGAACGCCGACGGCGTTATCATTGGTTCTGTATTCGCTGTAGTCCGCGCTGTGGGGAACGCCGTCAATTAAGACAAAATGCACGTCGGGGTAGCGGTCCTGCGCGATAAAGATCGGAGCCTCAAAAAGGAAGCCCGGCGTCACGATGAGCTTCGCGCCGCCTTCCACGGCTAAATCAATAGACGTAAGATAAGCGTCGTCGCTCTGTTCGGCGGGTTTGTAATACTGGTGGGAAATGCCGTTTTCCTCAGCATATGCCACAAGCCCTTCCCATGCGCCTTGGTTAAATGATTTGTCGTCAATGGTTCCGACATCCGTAATAAGCGCCAGTTCATACGTACCGGTATCGGCGTTTGCGCCGCCCGCGGCGTTGGGGTCTGTCGTACAGGCCGCTAATGAAGCGGTCAAAACTACCGCAAGCAGCAACGCAACGATTTTCTTCATCACTTTTCCTCCTGTGTGATTAGTTTCTATGATTAAGAGCCCGCAATCCGTGGGGCGGCCAATGGCCGTTTATAACAGATTAGCCGGTCCAAAACCCAATGGTAGTAATTCCCTAAGCAGGAGAGCATTATACTCCGCCTTTGAAGCCGCGACGATAACCCAAAAATCATCGGGATTGGTAAACTCCATCATAACCTGCCGGCATACCCCGCAGGGATAAGCCAAGCCGGGCGGTTTACCGTCCTGCCAACCCGCTATGGCTATGGCGGCGAACCTTCTTTCGCCTTCCGACACGGCCTTGAAGAAAGCTGTCCGCTCCGCGCAGTTTGTTGGGGTATACGCGGCGTTTTCTATATTGCAGCCCTTATATATCTTTAAATCATTTGTCAGCAGCGCCGCGCCTACTTTGAAGCCCGAATACGGCGTATAAGCCATATCTCTTGCCTGGATCGCGGCGTTTATCAGCGTTTCCTGGGTTTCCGGCGTTATCCCGGGCATATTTAATCCCTCTCCGCCAGCACATTAACAGCGGAGCTTGTGCCCAGCCTGTCGCACCCGGCTTCGAGATAAGCCTCCATATCCGCTTTAGCGCGGATGCCGCCGCTGGCTTTGATCTTCACATTGCTTCCGATATGCCGTTTAAACAGCTCCACATCGGCGAGGGAAGCCCCGGAAGTTCCGAAGCCTGTGGAGGTCTTAATGTAGTCGGCCCCGGCGTCGGTAACGGCCTTGCAAAGGGCGGTCTTCTCAGCCTCGTCTAAATAACAGGTCTCAATGATTACCTTTAATATTTTATCACCGGCTGCACGCTTCAACACGGTAATTTCATCAGTTATTTTTTGGAATTCCCCATCTTTAACCCAGCCCAGGTTTACTACCATGTCCACTTCGTCGGCCCCGTCTTCCAGCGCGGCGCGAACCTCGGCTTCTTTAACGGCGGTGACGCTGTAGCCCAGCGGGAAGCCTATGACCGTACACACGCAAAGAGACGGAAAAGCCTCCCTGACCCGCTTCACATAGGAAGGCGGGATACAGACGGAGGCCGTCTTATACTCAATAGCCTGGGCGCAGAGATCGCCGATCTCGCTCCAAGCTGCGCAGGCCTTGAGTAATGTGTGGTCCACATGAGAAAGGATTTCAGAGTTCTTCATACTTTTTCGTGTTCTCCACTATGTACTTTATATTTTGCAATCCTTTTTACAAAACAATAATATCACGTTTACTCTGCCTTGTCAATTAACTTATTAGCCAATTTAAGCCAGCAGTTTTAAAGCCTCGGCAGCTAGCCTCCGTCCCACATCCCTTTTATTCAGCGGGTGCAGGTCGTTATCCTCGCCGATGTCGGTCGTTACTATCATCGCGGTGTTCGGGTAATCCAGGATCGTCGCCTGGTGCTTGCGTATCAAGGCCCAATTGTCATTCAACGCGCCCGCGTCAAAGTTGGGCAGCTGCACCAGAAGGAAGGGGAGGTTTTCCCCGCATTGCCGCCGGATATCCTTTAAAAAGTGCGAAAGGAGCCAAGCGTAATCACGGGGGGACTGGTCGTTGCTCTCGCCCTGGTACCATAGAAAGGCCGATATGGAGAAGGGAAGGACCGGCGCGAGCATACCGTTATAAAGCCCGCAGGGGTAATTGAATATGTTTACCGACGGGGCCAATTCGTTTGTCTTATACGCGGGCATGTAAGCCCACTCGTTATCCATGGATATATTACCCTCCGCCGTTTCCAGCATATAATCCTTGCCGGAGCAGAATCCGCCGCCGTCTCCCTCGCATACTACGCGGACGGCTATACTGTTTTCACCCTCCCGTAAAAGGCCCTCCCTCACCGGATATACGCGCGGAGGATACTTATACTCGGTGCGGCCTATAAGCTCTCCGTTGAGATAGGCCGTATCGCTATCCGTTATGCGCCCAAGCCAGAGCCTTGCTGGTTTCCCCGCCAGTTCGCCGGGCAGCGTAAGCGTTTTTCTAAACCACACGGCCCCGTGATACGGGCCGATGTCCTCAGCCCAGTCCCGCGTAAGCGGGCGGCGGGGCCAGCTTTTGTGATTATAGTTATCGGAAGAATAGCCTTCGCGCAGGCCCTTATCATTATCCTGCACATCATCCTGCCATTTCTGCGTCCGTTTTAAATCATAATCCAAAATGGCATCGACGAAGCCAGGACGCTTCGCTATCCGCAGCAGCTCCGCCGCGTAACCCGCGAAGCGCACGGATTCCTCGCTCATCCATGTCTCTATCCTTGAGCCGCCCACCGCGCATTCGATTATCCCTATAGGGGCATCCAGCCCGCACTCCATAGCCTCCGCGAAATACCAGGGCACGGCGTAAAAGGCGTCGATGGTTTCGCCGTTCGCGGGTTTCCAGGCCCCGGCGCAATCCTCCCTCGGATAGTCATAATAATATGCCCTTTCCACCTGGAAGGCGCGGATGCGGGGATTGTTGACGTCTTTGAAATCGTCGTTATATTTAAGGCGAACCCTGCTCACCGGGATTTCCATGTTTGACTGCCCTGAGAGCGTGAAGACATAACCCACATAGACGTCCTTCAACAGGATATCCCCTATCCGCATCTCATAAGGCCCGCCCATTATATCGGATTCGATAACGGCTTCCCAGCGGCCCTCATGAACCGGGGCTATGTATTCTTTCCCGTTAAACGTGACGGTCACGCTGCCGCTGCCCGAGCAAGCGCCCCATATCCGGGCTTTTTTCCCGATGACCATGCCAGAACTGATTATTGAGGGGAGGGTTATGGTCATATCTCTTTAAAGCTCCTGTCCAGTTTCTTTCGTTCGCCGGAAAAGGTATAATAATCCGGCTTCATGTCGTAAAACAGCTCCAACCCAAACTCGGCGTTCTTTATAACGTCGTCAAACAACTCAGCGTTCATGCAATAATGGTTTTGGGCGGGGTCGTGCCAGAATAACGTGCTGCCGCAGACGGAGCAGAAACCGCGTTCCACTTCCTCGTCATGATAAATTGTGATTTTATCCGTTCCGGCCGTGAACTCAACGTTTTCCTTAGGGCCGGGGTCAACGGACAAGACGGGCCCAGCGTTCATCCTGCGGCAGTTGTCGCAGTGGCAGGTGTAAACAAAGTTTCCGTACTCCTTAATCAGTATCTCCACCGCGCCGCAAACGCAGTGTCCTTTGACATTGTTCATAATCTGCCTCCAATCATTATCCCTATCTTATTTTCTACCTACTCCGCCGCCGCGGGAGAACCCGCCTCCTCCTCCGCGCGAACCGCCGCCGAACCCTCCGCCGCGTGAGCCGCCGCCGAAGCCGCCGAATCCACCGAACCCGCCGGGCCTTGAACCACCGGAAGACCGGCCTATGCCGCCGCCTCGGGAGAATCCGCCGCCGCCCGACGGGGGGCGATTACCGATACTGCCGTGATGGCCGCCCATCGGCGGGGGAGGAGCGCCGTGATGACCGCCATGATGATGACGGTGATGAGGCGGGCCGAACATGCGGCCCAGGCCGTAACCCCAGAAGAATCCGCCGCCGCGCGGGCGCGGGCCGGGGCCGTAATAACGCCTGCGCCTGGAGCCGCCGAAGATTATGGCGAGGAAGATTATAACGACGACCGCCACGACAAGGAATCTCGCGATGCTCCAGAACCCGCCGAAGATTCCGGGTATTCATGAGCCGACGGCCCGGGAGTTGTATACGCGCCTGTCCAACTTATCGGCATTGGGAGCGTTTGAGCCGCCAGTTGAGCTGACGGAAGCAGTTGATGTATCGGCGTATAGGGTTTCTATCCGCCCGACGAATTCGTCAAAAACGGCGCGGACGCCCG
>JAISVU010000431.1 GCA_031271375.1 Clostridiales bacterium
AAGCGGATGCTTGCCGACATAGAAGCGCGTGACAATATGCTGAGCGTACAGTCTCACTTATATGAGTCTGTGCTTAACTTCATGCCCTTCCCTCTCCGCATTTCCGACGCGGAGCTTAACTGGACGTTTGTGAACGACGAAGCCGAGAAACTCTTTGGAATAAAGCGCGAGGATATGCTTGGAAAACCCTGCGACCACGAAAAGTTCTGCATCTGCGGCACTGACCGGTGCAGCCTTCAGCGCGCCCGGCGCGGCATTTATCAAACCCATTTCGAGCATGGAGGATCTTCGTACCAGGTAGACGTTAAAGTATTCAACAACGCCGATAATAATCCTTTAGGCTACGTCGAGATGATTCACGACGTTACCGAGGCCGCCAGCAAAGCGCGGCGGCAGGCCGATAAGGAAAAGAAGATGATTCAGAGCCGCGCGGACGGCCTGTCCGTTCAAGTCGTCGAGAAGGCCAGGGAGATTGTGAGCCTCCAAAACGCGATGATCAGCACTATAGCCGATTTGGTGGAGTTCCGCGATCAAAACACAGGCGGTCACGCATTGCGGACCCGCCTTTATATGGAGGCCCTGATAGAGGGGCTGATGGGCAGAGAGCTTTATAAAAAGGAAATATCCACTTGGGATATAGAGAACGTCCTGTCGCTGGCGCAGCTGCACGATATGGGAAAGATCGCCGTTCCGGATACAATCCTTAACAAGCCGGCAAAGCTCACCGCGAAGGAGTTTGAAATAATGAAAACCCATGTCCTGTCTGGCGTCAAAGCGATAGACCGCATCCTTCTTAAAACGTCAGGAAACCAATTCCTGCGCCAAGCCCGCAATATCATCGGGACGCACCACGAGCGCTGGGACGGCACAGGGTACGCCGCCGGGCTGAAGGGCGAGGAAATTCCGCTGGAGGGCCGGATCATGGCCGTGGCGGACGTATACGACGCTCTTGTATCCCTGCGTCCGTATAAAAAGCCTTATACGCACGAGGATGCGGTGAAAATCATTGAGGACGGTTCCGGGACGAGCTTCGACCCGGCGGTTGTGGAGGCTTTCCGCGGCGTTCAGAACTGCTTTCAAATTATCGCGTCTGAATACGCGGACGTTTATGAATCAAATTAAAATTGACCTGTTTTGAGGTGAAATTTTGCAGAGAATATTCTTGATCAGCATGGAGTCGCTGTTTCCGATACTCTTTTGGGTGAACGTCATCGCGCTTTTCTTCCTCGTCATCTGTTTCAAATGCGACAGTCACGCAAAGGAAAAGCAGGTTGCAAAGCTCCATATCATCTCGCGGCTGTGTCAAGCGTTCTATTACTTCGCGGCGTCCGGCCGGGGCATTCTGCCCGACTTCCTTTCCGTTAACATTGCGGTAACGGCGATTTTTGCCGGGTTTTATTTTGAGAGCAGGGGCATACTTCAGATTTTAAAGGTAAATTCAAAATTCTCGGACAGGTTTCTGAGCGCCGTTTGCGTCGCCTTTATAATCGGTTTCAACGTGATCGAGCTTGCGGTTCCGCTGGGCGGAATACGCATTACGATGACTTCCCTGGGCGTTTTTTCGCTGCTGCTTCTGCCGACTGTCCGTATGCTGCTTTCCCGGGATGCTGGCCCTTATGTTAAGCCGAGCGCGGTTTTTTACGTCCTCTTTCTTATCGGCTTGCTCGCGCGGGCCCTGTACGGCCTGAGACATCACGAGATGGGGATACTGACCACGAATCTCTTGCAGTCATTGACGTTTCTATCGCTTTTGCTGCAGGTTATCATCGCGCTGCCCTCTTACGCAATGATCATCAAGGGACGCTCTGACGAGGCCCTGCTGCTGATGGCCACCACCGACCGCCTGACCGGCGCCACCAACCGCCACGCGTTTCAGGACGCGGCGGAGATGGTTTATAAGAACAGCATGCACCGGGGCGTCCCGGTTTCGCTGCTCTTTCTTGATGTCGACCACTTTAAGCAGATAAACGACAAGTACGGGCACGCTTTCGGCGACACGGTACTGACGCGCATGGCGGCGCTGATAGATAAATGCCTTCGCGGAAGCGACTTGAGTTGCCGATACGGCGGGGAGGAGTTTTTAATTCTGCTGCCTAACTCAAGCGCTGAATCGGCTGAATTAGTCGCCAAGCGGATTATCGGCGAAGTGCGGCGCGCGCGTTTTGACCGGCACCCCGAATTTTCATTCACCGTGAGCATAGGCGTTTTTTCCGGCGTCCCCCTGTCCGGCCAGGCGATGGACGACGCTGTCCGCCTGGCCGACAATGCCATGTATTACGCCAAGAAAACGGGCCGCGACAGAGCGGCGGTAAGATCTGAGGATGGCAGCCAGACGCGTATTTTTGCCGAACCTTAACTGACTTAACGTTTTCCCGCGCGTTTTTGCCGTTATCTTCGCGAAAATGAACCGCTTGTTTATCGGAACACAGCAAATATCAGCCTGTAAGATTTTTAATATTTATTGAATATTTCTATTGACCCTCCAGCCGCCGCATAGCCGATAATACTAGCGATTGGCAGCAGAGCCAAAAAAGCTAGGAGGGATAAGAATGGCGAACAGTATCATCAATATCGACGATTTCAGCAGCAGAATGCGCTCTTTAGCCAAGGCGGCCGGTTTAGACAGGGTTGCCGCCTACCATTTGACCGGCAGTAACCGGCTGGCATTGACCCATGCCTGGAACTGCAGCAAAGCCGCCGAGATAAACGACGAGCTCAAATTTCCGGCCCGCCTGCCGCTGGTTGCCGACTGGCTTGCGGCTTTAAGCAACGGCAAATGCGTAAATATCAGCCGCGCAAACATGACATTGGATGAGGCTGTATTCCTGTGCATGTTCGGGATAAAGGCCCTGTACTTAACGCCCGTGATTAAAGAGGGAAGGCTCTTCGGGGTTTTGGCCTTCGAGGATCACGGCAGCTACCGCCGCTTTGACGAAGGCTGCGCCGCGGTTTTCAGCGACGCCGCGGAATCTTGGTCAGCC
>JAISVU010000060.1 GCA_031271375.1 Clostridiales bacterium
CGAAGCCTTAACGGATGGAAGCGCAGGCCCCAAGTCGCCGGGTGTAGAGGCCGCGAAGGTTCAGTTCGACAGTAAAATGGGGCCGATTTTTAATACCGTGCAGAAGAATAAACTGGCCGAGAGAAATCTGAACATGTTTGACATGATTTATATAAACGGCGTGAGCGCATCCGAGCTTTACAAGGACAAATACAATGATCTCTCGAAGCTGGACAGGGAAAACATGATAAAGGCCGAAATCATATCCGGCATGGTGAACGACCGGGCGAAAATCGACGTCGCCCCCATTATAATCGACAAGGACGGCAACGAAAAAGTAACGCCCATCTCCCTTAGGCCATCGTTTAAGGAAATACAGCCGCCCTTGCGCTCACAGTTCAAGCGGTTTATTAACGGGCTTTGCAGCCCTTTCGGAAAGCCGTTTAAGAATGAATCCGAGAAGCTGGCCGCCGTAATCGATACCCCCGACCCCGAAAAGGACGCGCGGCTGGCCGCAGCCGTGAGATCGGCGCAGGCAAAGGTTACAGCGGAGAAAATCGCCGCCGAGTGCGCCGAGGTAAACAAGCACCTGGACTATCTCAAGCGCCAGCCGTCGCCTTTTCTGCAACTGTCAAGTCAGCTTGTGAAAACGCAGGAGGACGACAATCTCCAGCTTTGCCGCGCGCTTTTCGGCGATGAGGTCGATGATACGAGCGAGCTTAGCGGCAGCGAGTACGTGGACGCGGAGAGTGACGGAATCAATATCGGAGCTGCCATGCTGTTTTCCAACGGGCATAGCTTTGAAGAAATCCTCGACCCCAACCAACTGAAGGAGGAAAAGCGCGCGGCCGGAAATCAGATTAAGGAGTGGGTTGCTATGGGCAACAGCGAAGATTCGGCTAAGGCGAATGAGGCTAAGGAAGGCATTGCCGGCGTTTACCAACGGTTTGCGGAGCGGTACAGTAAACTGGATGTGCTGGATATCGACCATACTGACCCCTCCCAGCTCGCCGCCAGCCAGAGAGAATTGAAAGGCCGGGGAGATATCGCGAATTTCGTAACTCGTAAAACGATGACGTATTTCGAGGATGTTGTTAAGAGCAATGTCGGTGAGCAAACCTTTGAAAAATTAACGGACACTTTGTATTTTGACGGCAAAATGTACACCACGCTTGAGGAAAGCGTCGCCAGCGTCGCCAAAGCCTTGAACGCCGACGATAATGACAAGCAAAGGTCTGGTATGCACACAGCGACCGTGGGAATTCATATGCGCGGCGAGATTGGCGAATTATTTAACACGAACAAAGGCAAGACGTTAGCGGATACCGATTGCGAAAAGACGCGTGACAGACTCCAAGAGTTCGAGTATCGTCTTAACATGTTCGGCTTAATGAATAGCACAAACGGAGATTACGAAAAAACCGCGCTGAATTTGTGCTATGACCGCGATGTTACCGTTACCGATAAAAATATATCCTTGGTGCGGGTAGACTTTTTAAAGGGGGTAAACCTGGGGCTGCTGAAGCTGGCCGAGGAGCCGCAGCGGGAGGCGAAGAGCTTGAGCGAGCTGGATAACAAGCAGGTTAAGGTGAACGAAGGCCGCGTCCAGCAACAAATATCACGGCAGGCGGAGATAAACACCCCGCGGGCCGGGTAAGAGGAGGAACGAATCATGAATTTGAACTATACACCGTTAACAGCATCAACAGCTCATATCAAATTGGCGGAAGAAGACGCGCAGGTGCTTGCCCACGACGGCTTGACCGCAGAGCAGAAACAACTGCACAAAGACTTAAGCCACATGCGAACCCGGGACGCGGATATCGACCTCATGCTTGAGGCCTTCAGGAACAGCGGCTACGATTTTGACGCCATTGCGAGCGATAAAGGCGTCCCGCCGGTAGACCCCAGAACCCTGCGGCAATACTGCCCGGTTTTCCGGCTGGACGACACAACGCCGGAGGGGCTTACCAAAAAAGACGCGGCCGAGCGTTTTATGCTGGAGTACGCCACCGGAACCCCCGAAGAGCGAAAGCCGCACCTGGACCGTATCTTCAACGAGATGGAGAAGGGGATGCCGCTCCCGTCAGGCGATTTGTGGGGGGAAGCCAACGCCAGGGTAAGGGACGAGGAATCGTTTCTATTTGACAACAAATTCTGCTACCTGGAAAATGTTATAAAAGATAACCCCGCCTATGTGGCCGAACGGTTTAACACACCAAAAAAGCTGGAGAGACTGGACGCCTCCATGACCTACAACCCTGCGTTTTTTGGCATGTATAACGTTTATTTGCATTCCAACAACATTAAACCCAACGGCCATGTAGGCGAACCCGACAGCGGCGTGGCAGAGGATATGGCCATGAAAATCCCCGAGGCAATTACGAAAGCCGAGGTGGCGTCGCAGACATTCATGAATAAGCTCGCCATGCTGGACGGAAAAGCCCTGCCGAATCCCAGTATTGATTTTAACTTCAATAAAGACCCCTCCGGGTATGTTAAGGATAGCGAAATATTTAAACTAAAAGAGCAGTTCAGGCGGGGAACGGTTAGCGCCACAGCTCCGGGCGTCCTTGCCGCGCAAACGCACTTCGACGCTAAAATGGATTCGATTTTTGACTCAACACAGACAAACAGGCTGCGCGCGAGGCAGCTTGATAAGCTTGATATGATTTTTATCAACGGCGTGAGCGCGAAAGAGTTATACCAAGACAAATATATCAATATGCCAAACGACAGAGACGCGCTTATTAAAGCCGAAATCATCTCCAGCATGGTAAACGATGGCGCAAAAATAGACGTCACCCCCATTATGATTGATAAGAACGGCAACGAAAAAGTAACCCCAATCTCCCTTAGGCCTTCGGTAAAGGAAATACAGCCGAGTCTTAACCCGTTTAAGCGCATGATTAACGGGCTCTGCAGCCCATTCGGAAAGCCGTTTAAGACAGAAAACGATAAGCTGGCAATTGCCGGCGATACCCCCGACCCCGAAAAAAGCGCAAGGCTTGCCGCGGCTGTTGGTAAGATTCAGGAGAAGGTCACGATAGCGGAAGAAAAAGCCTTAGCAGAAAAGCGCATAGAGCAACTGAAAACACAGCCGTCAGCTTTTCTTAAAATATCAAGGCAGTTTGCGAAAGAACAGGATAACGACAGGCTTCAGCTTTGCCACGCGCTTTTCGGCGAGGAGTTCGACCATACCCACGAGCTTGGCAACTCCCAGCATGTGCAGGCGGGGAGAGGCGGAGTCAATATCGGGGCCGCCATGCTGTTTGTCAAGGGGTACAGCTTTGAGCAAATCTTCGACCCGGAGCAGCTTAAGGACGAAAAGCGCGCGGCCGGAAATCAAATTAAGGAACTTATCGCCATGGGCAACAGCGGAGACCCGGCTCGGGAGAATGCAGAGAAGGAAAGCATTGCCGGCATATACGAACAGTTTATCATAAAGAACAACAAGCTGCCTGTGATGGATATCGACCATAACGAACCCGCCCGGCTCGCCGGCTGCCAAAGAGAGCTCAGAGGCCGGGGTGACGTCGCGTTTGACATCGCGCAGGAAATTGCTAATGTCAAGGACGTCATAATCGCCCGCAACGACGAGCGTTCCTATCATAACATGGTGGGAAAAGCGGCCGAGAGCAGCTATCTTTACAGGGTGCTCGAGGAAAGCGTCGGTGCCGCCGCCAGAGCTGTGGACGCCCCGAAGATTGGGCAGATGAGGGATCATCTGCTTCAATCGGCGATGGGGATTCATATGCGCGGTGAGATTGCCGGGCTCTTTAACACGGGAAAAGGCGAAACGATAGGCAGTATTGACTGCAAGCCAACAGTGAGCAGGTGCAGCGATTTCTACCAGCGTTTTGCGCAAACAGGCATTCTTTACAGCAAAAACGGAGATTTCCAAAAAACCGTTATGAATGTGTGTCATGACCGCGACATTACCGTGACCGATAACGCCATAACCCAGGTAAAGGCGGATTTCAGCAAAGGGGTCAGCCTCCGCCAGCCGGAGCCGGAGCAGGAAAGGGTATCGATGGACTGGGGCGCGATAAACGGTCAGCCGGTTATGGCAAACGATGGCCGAGAGCCAATTTCCCGTCAAGTGGAGATGGGCGGCCGGCAGGCCGGGTAAGCGCCGTAATGATATTAATTCAGCCGTAGGAGGAACGAATAATGAATCTTAAATATCCGGCGATAACAGAATCAAAATACCACAACAGCATAGCGGAAGAAGCCAGATGGGTACGCGATGAAAAAAACGCGACCACGGCGCAGAAAGAGCTGTACGCCGCCTTAGGCTATATGCGGGCCCGGGAAGCGGACCTGGACCTGATGGAGACCACGTTCAAGAGCAGCGGATACGATTTCGCCGCCATTGCGCGCGAAAAATCCGTGACGCCGGCAGACACCAGAACATTGCGGGTATACTGCCCTGTCTTCAGCCTGAACGACACAACGCCCGAGGGGCTTGCAAAAAAAGACGCGGCGGAGCGGTTTATGCTTGAGTACGCCACCGGAACCGCCGAAGAGCGAAAACCGCACCTTGACCGCATCTTTAACGAGGTGGAAAAAGGCATGCCGCTCCCGTCAGGCGATTTGTGGCGAGAAGCCAACGCCAGGGTAAGAGACGAAGAATCGTTTCTCTTTGACAGCAAATTCTGCTACCTGCAAAATGTCATAACAGATAATCCCGGCTATGTGGCGGAGCGCTTCAGCACGCCGGAACGAATGGAGCGTCTTACCGCTGCCATATCCTATAACGCGCTTTACTACGGTATGCATTCCACTTATATGTCCTCTAACAACATACAGCAAAACGGCCGTATGCCGGATGCGGCAAATAAAGCGATGATGCAAACCAGCGCCGCAATGATACCGGAGGCAATCTCCAAGGCCGCGGTAGGCGCGCAGATGTACGCGAACAAAATCGCAATGCTGGACGGAAAAACCCCGCCTAATTCTTTTATAGACTACAACCTGCAAAGGGACCCCGCCACAAAATATAACGCCCGCGAAATATTCGCGCTTAAAGAGGCGTTCGCCGCGGGAACAGTGGACAGCCTGACGCCGGGGGTTTTTGCCGCCAAAAAGCAGTTTAACGATAAAATGTACGCGATCTTCGACCCCGTACAAAAGAAAAGGCTTGCCGCGCGGAAACTGGATGTGTTTGACATGATCTATATAAACGGCGTGAGCGCCACCGAGCTTTATAAAGACAAATACAACGATTTGCCAAAGGACGAGAAAGAAAGCCTTATCAAGGCGGGGATTATCTCCAGCATGGTAAACGACCGCGCAAAAATAGACGTCACGCCCATTATGATTGACAAATACGGCAAAGAAACGCTTACGCCGTTTACGCTAAGGCCGTTGGTGCGGGAAATACAGGCGCCGCTGCAATCGCAGTTCAAGCGGTTTGTAAACGGGCTTTTCAGTCCCTTTGGAAAGCCGTTTAAGAACGAATCCGAGCGGCTTATCGCAGCCGCCGAAACCCCCGACCCCGAAAAAGACGCAAGGCTTGCCGAAGCGATAGAAGCGGTGCAGGAAAAGATTACGAAGTCGGAAATGAAAGCCGAAAACGCCGCAATCTACAAGCACACGGAGCATCTTAGACAGCAGCCGACAGAGTTTATGAAAATATGCAAGGAGTTTTTTGTAAAACAGGAAACGGAACAAAACGAGTTTGGCAAAGCGCTGTTCGGCGACAAATTCGTAGTCGAGTACGACGTGGAAGATACGCACTACCGAAGCACCACAAGAAGCGATATTCATATCGGAGCCGCCATGCTATTTGCGGACGGATACAGCTTTGACCAGATATACGACCCCGACGCGCTAAAAGAGGAAAAACGGCAAGCCGGCGAGCGGGTCCAAGCCTTGCTGGAAATGGAAGACAGCAAAGACCCCGCGATAAAAAAGGAATCTTATGAAGCCCTTGCCGATATATACCTAAAGTACGCACAGCGGTACTCCGAGCAGAAAACGCTGCCCATAGACCACACGGACCCCAAACAGCTGGCGGCAAATACCAGGGAGCTGTTTGGCCGCGGAAAAGCCGCGTATGATATCCATTCGGGATTATGGCATGTTGAGGATATAATGACCGCCAAGATGGGCCGGGAGGAATTTGATAAATTCAAAGACAAACTGGAACATAACGCCGGACTCTATATGGGGCTTGGGGACAGCGTCGGCGGCGTCAACAGGGCCTGGCAACCCAACGTGATGTTTCTCTTCGCCAGAGACAGCGCCGTTGCCAGTATGCATATGCGCGGCGAGATTGGAGCCGCCTTAAACAAACACGAGGGACGGTTGGGGGATTTAGACGCAGCCCCGCTCTGCAAAAAGTTATGGGCGCTGGGCGGCGCGGCTCGCAGCGGCAATATAGACCCCAATATTTCTAACTATGACAAAAGCCTTAACGCAGACAAAACCCTGTTGAATCTTTGTCACAACCGCGACATTATAAGCTCCGCCGAATTTATTGAAAGCGAAGACGGGCAAATACTAAAAGTAAAGGCCGATTACGGCAGGGGCGTCAACATCGCCTTGCCGGCGCAGGAGCCCCAGCGGGAGGCGAAGAGCTTGAACGACCTGGGTAACCAGCCGGTTAAGGTGAA
>JAISVU010000087.1 GCA_031271375.1 Clostridiales bacterium
CTATCAGCGGCCGCGCCAGCGCTTCTAGAGGAACCGGATGAAGTGTCCGGACGCGAACGAAGTGAGCGGTTTTCGCGAAGCGAAAATTCAGAGCGCGGCAAATTGAGAGCGAGCTTACCATAATCAGCGGTTACTAAAAAACAGAGGGGTTAAAATGAAAGCGGACAGGATAGGCGCGCTGGCCTCCGGGGCAATGTACGCCATGCTATCAACAACAATCAAGCCCGGCGTAATCGACCGGACTACGCCGGGCACGCGCAACGGGGCCGATTATCTAACAACCCAAACCGCAATACGCGCCGCGTCGCCCTGGTTTAGCGAGATTGCGAGGCAGAGCATAGACAGCGCCGAGTTTTCACCAGACACGTTGTTTTTTAGGTTACGGAAACTTGGGTTAAAAGCCGAAGGGGAGATGCAGCGTTTAGCCGGAGGCGTAAGCGTATTCAAAGGCAGCTTTTTCTTCGCCGCTCTATGCGCCGCGGCGACAGGCAGGGTTATTTCCTGTAATATGAAGCCCGATTCGAACACTGTTTGCCTGATTATAGGAGAGATGACACAGGATATATGCCGCAGGGAACTGGAGACCCTGGACGTTAAGATGAAGCTAATCGGCGCGGACAGCTTGAGCCGGGGCGAGCGCATGTATATGAAATACGGTAAACCCGGGGCTAGGGGAGAGGCCGAGAACGGCCTTTCCACCGTTACCAGGTACGCGCTGCCCCTTATAAAGAAGCTGCGCGCGGAAGAACACCTTACTCTTAACGATATTTATGTCCAAACCTTTATGACGCTGATGGAGCACACGGTAGACACCGGGATCCTCAGCGCCGAGAACGACCTTGCCGGAGAGGAGATGCAGGACCGAGCCCGCGGCATAATTGAGCGGGGCGGAATGCTGACGCCGATAGGCCGCGAAAAGATCGCCAAGCTGGACGTACACCTGCGCGAACGCAAGATATCTCCCGGCGCTTCCGCCGCTCTCCTCACCGCAGCTATCTTCCTGCACACCCTTGACGATGAGGCAAGGTATAAGTTTTTGTAGAGATAATCAATACTCCGGCTCGATCAAGCCATACGAGCCATTATTGCGCTTATATACCACATTGACCTCTTCCGTCTGGCTATTGCGGAACACGTAGAACACATGATCCAGCATTTCCATTTCCATTACGGCTTCCTCGGCGTCCATTGGCTTTAACGCGAATTTCTTTGTGCGTTCAATCCTTATAACGTCGCCGTCCTCGCCGCCGGCATCCGGCTCCGCTGGATCGGGGGAATACGAAACGGCTTCGGTCGCTTCCTCGCGGAAGGCGTTATCCCTGCGGGACTTGTCCTTAATACGGTTTTTATACTTGACCATCTGCTTGTCCAGGGCATCGACCGACATATCGATCGCCGTATACAGATCATTTGCGCTGACCTCGGAACGCAGCATCCGCCGGTGGAGGGGAATCGTGACCTCGATACGGTTTTCCTGCTTGGTCACGCTGAATGTTACGTGAACCTCCACATCGGGCGGGAACAGGCGCTCAAGACGCCCGATCTTCTTTGAACACTTTTCCTTGAGTTCCTCGGTGACGATAACATTCTTTCCGCTGAAACTAAAACGCATGGTATCACTCCTTTATTTATATTCAATTATTTCCGCAGAGACGACGGTACCGGTTACGTCGACATACTTGGTGTTAATATTGATCTCCGACCCTACCTTGAGCTCGTAAGCGCCGTTGAGGAGGAAGGCTGTGTCGGTCTCCCTCGCGTCGGCGGCGATGTCCAGGTAAACAGTCGACTGCTCGGGACGCGCGGCCATAACAAACGTCCCGTCGTTCTTAACGCCGCTCAGTTCATAAGGCTCGAAACGGAACCCGTCAACGTCGCCGATGTATTCCTGCTTTGCCTTATCGTATACGCTAAGGCCCTTGTCGTAAAAATCCAGCGTAAAATCCCTAACCGGCCTTATAACTAAAGTATAACGGATGCGGCAGTTTGTATTCTTCGTCATTCCGCTGGCCGTGAAACGGTAGACTGCGGCTGCGGCCAAAGCGATAATCAATAAAACGGCGACGCAGTCGATTATATTAAGCCTTCCGAAGAGGCGTCCTTTCTTGTCCAATACAGCCATATCATTCGGCCTCCTTTGGCGTAAGCTCCATCCAAACGATGTAACCCGGAGAAGCGTATCCTTTGCCCTTAACAAACATCTCCTTGCCAACCCGTATCTCAAT
This sequence comes from Clostridiales bacterium, assembly GCA_031271375.1. Lineage (GTDB taxonomy): Bacteria > Bacillota > Clostridia > Lachnospirales > WRAX01 > JAISVU01. The sequence continues at coordinate 2,226 of JAISVU010000087.1, forward strand.
ATCGCTGGCGGCTATGGCCGCTGCGGCGGGCCGCTCTATCCCGTCGGCGGCGATTGTCAGGTAGCAGTTAAGCGTGTCCGGCACGGCTTCCTGGGTATAAATCCCTTCCTCCGGGTTCCAAATCTGCACCAATGAGTCGGTGTACTCAATATCCGTAATGACGCCCAGATAAGAACCCCTCACGCTGTCATACACCGTATCCCCGACCTGCGGCAGTCCCTCAAAGGACGCGTCCTTGCCCGCGAATTCCACGGTGTAGCGCAGATCCACCGGCTCCCCGCCCGCGCCCCTTGTAAGATACCACACCGCCGCCGCTGCCGCCAGCAGGATAATCGCTATAATCGCCGCGTCCAGCGGGGTGAAACGGAGTTTAGCCGTTTTTTCGTTCATTTGATTTCTCCTTTGCTTGGGTATGTCATTCACTCGCCGCCTCGCGCAGCGCCCCCGCTATCGCCAATATTAGCCAGAAAAACGTCACAATCCGGTTATTGTACCACACATTGTCCGTCATCCCCTGGACGAGGTACCCGAACAACCCGGCGGCCAGCGCCGCCGCCGCCGCCCGGATAAAGGCGTCCTTCGACAGCTTGTACGAAACAAAGAATCGCTTGAACGCCGTAAGCAAAATAGCGGCTAGGATAACCAACCCGAATACGCCCAGCTCGATAATAACCTGTAAATACAGATTATGCGAGTGCGGCGCTTCCACGGCGTTGAATGAATATTCCTGATATATATATCGGAAACTGGGTTCGCCGGAGCCGATGCCCGTCATCCACACGTCCTTTATCATCAGCAGGCAGGCAAGCCATATATTAACGCGGTAGCTGGTGGAGCTGTCGGTCATATTGCCGATGGAGAGGAAGCGCGTCAGCACGCTCTCCGGCAGCAGAACCGGCATGAAAGCCAATGCGATTACGCCCAGAATAATAAGCCGCCTGTCGTGCATCAGCGCGAAAGCCGCCGCCGCGAACAACAGCCCCAGCCAAGCCCCCCGGGACTGGGTGAGAATCATGCACAGGGCAGAAGCCCCCAGAATACCCAGAGCGGCCAGCTTATACAGCGGCTTCTTCATCCAGTACAGCATCCCCCCGGCTATCGCGATAATGAATATCAAATACTCGCCCAGGACGTTGGGGTTGTCCAGCGTG
>JAISVU010000095.1 GCA_031271375.1 Clostridiales bacterium
ATCCGAATAAACAATTTATCGACAGTGTATATAAAATTACTCGCAATATTCGGCGCAAATCGAAACTATAGCTGCTCTGGCTTAATTATGACGAAAGTGTTGTCAAAATTCAAATAATCAATTGTGTCACCAGCGGCGACACAATTGATACAAGCCGTCGCAGTCGCGGTAATGATTATTCCTGCTTTCCGCCCTTATCTTCGGCATCCTCAATCAGATTTGAAACGAGGTGGCTGAAATCAACGGCGCTCTTTGACGTAATAACAGGCTTGCCGGTGCGTTTCTCGGCTTCTTTTCGTGCTATTCCGGCAACCTCACCGCCGCTTTTGGCAACCGCCTTGTTTTCTCTCAAGGTTGCGGGCTTCTGCTCTTTTGAAATCTCCGTTGTTGTGGCCTCGGCCAGCATGTTCAGCACCAATTCAAGCGTGGACATATTGTCGCGGAGGTTTTCTTTTTTCAGCCCCTTCAGCCTTTTATATTCCCGCGTGGTCATGCCCGACCACGCCTTTGATATTTCATCGGTCAGGATAGCGTATTCAATGCCTTTTTGAACGCCCCTGTCCTGCCATTCGTCGGTCAACTCCTTGCGGACTTGGATGGCCTGTAATCGCTGGTTAATCCACTCGCGGGTATAGCCTTTTTTCAAATATGTTTCAAGGGCGCGCTCAATCGTCAACTCCGGGTCTACAGTTTCATCGATCCGTTCGCTGCCGACGCGGGCCAGCCAGACCTTAAACGGCTCTGCCTTTGGTGACGGCACAGACTGGATGATGCGCAATAACTGCTCGGTGTTGGCAACGTCGGTATTGTAACGCTTACCGTCTGCCGCTTTCATTTTTAGTTGCTTACAATTTGTAAGCAACTGATCTGCACCCTCATCAATCAGGCGTTTTTTCATAACTGCCCAATACGTGCTTGCATTGCGTGGTGTCGGCTGATTGGTCAGCACACCAACTACATCAACAACCGAAAACAGCCATTCCTCTTTTTCCTCATCCCATGCCGTGCGGATGCGCTTGTCCTCAAATAACTGAATTTTGTTTTCGCTCATTTTATTCCCCCCCCAAACCGCTGTCGCTAACATTATAACACAGAACTTAATTTTATGGTATAATCAACTCATGTTAGATGGAGGAACCGGCCAATGGATATACAGGCAATGCTCAGACAAATAGACCGCACACAGATATGGATAAACGACCGCCACATACCCGCGCCGGAGGAGATCAGGCAACTTGACGCATACTTTCGCGTCGAACTGGCCTACACCTCCAACGCTCTGGAGAGAAACACCCTCACGTTATCCGAGACAAAGGTGATACTGGAGGATGGCCTGACGGTAGGCGGCAAGCCGCTCCGCGACAGCTACGAAGCGGTGGGCCACGCGAAAGCCTACGATTTCATGCTGGAGGCGGCGCGTAGAACGCCCTTCGTCTTTTCCGAGGATTTCATAAAGCAGCTTCACAGGCTGTTCTATCAGGGCATAGAGCCGGAGAAAGCGGGCGTCTACCGCGATATTCAGGTGTTTATTACGGGAACGGAGTATGTGCCGCCGAAGCCGGAGGAAGTCCCGGCGCTGATGGAGAATCTCGCCGCCACGCTGACGGAGCGCTGGGACAACCTCCACCCCGTCCGGCTGGCCGCGTTCGCCCACCGCAAGCTGGCGGATATTCACCCGTTCGCGGACGGCAACGGGCGCACGGCGCGGCTGCTGATGAACCTTATACTTGTCAACCGGGGCTATCCCATCGTATCCATCCCGCCGGTGCTGCGCTTGGAATATATAAACGCGCTCAGAGCGGCGCAGCGTGAAAAGAGCCCCAGCGATGAGGGATTTATCCGGCTGATCGCGGAGTGCGTGATCGAGGCGCAACGCGATTACTGCCGGATGTTCCGCATAGAGCCGCCGAAATAGGACGATTTTGGGCGATAATTCGGACGATGTTAATATACGTTGCTTGTGGCAACGATGGGGGCTAGGCTACACTAAATCCCGAAAGGGGGCATTGTAAATGCTAAACGAGAACTTAAAAACGCTAAGAAAAAGAAAGGGGCTTTCACAAGAGGAGCTGGCGTCCCGATTGAATGTAGTCCGCCAAACAGTATCAAAATGGGAAAAGGGGCTATCTGTTCCAGACGCGGACATGTTGATTAGGGTTGCCGATATTTTTGAAATATCGGTTAGCGAACTCTTGGGGGCAAGGTTGGACAACGAGGAGGATATCAATATTGTTGCAGAACAATTATCCCGAATCAATGAACAACTTGCGATTAAAAATCGCCGCTCCCATAGGATTTGGAAAACGATTGGAATCATCTTTTCCATTATCGTTGCTATCAATATAATCCTTGCTGTTCTTGGCATAGCAACGTTTAACAACTCGAAAAAAATAGATGTAAGTGTAGTTGACCAAGGCGCAGACAGTCAAATTGATGAGGTTTTGCAAACAGAAGATACACAATAGGCCCCAATTTTACTCATACATCCATAACAATCCAACCGCAGCCCGCAGGGAAAACCTTGCGGGCTTTTCTTATACACAAAAACACATGGAAGGAGCGCAGCTAATGGCGACCAAATACCAGCTTATCACCGGCGTTTATGAAGCCAAAATCAACGAAGTGACCAAGAACACAGCCGCGTGGACGGCTTTTCTGCGCTCGGCCTGCCGGAACTACAAATGCCGGTTTGACGAGCAAATCCT
>JAISVU010000111.1 GCA_031271375.1 Clostridiales bacterium
TGCCGGGGTGTCGTCCTGCTACCGCAGGGAAGCCGGAACCTACGGCAAGGACACCCGGGGCCTCTACCGCGTTCACCAGTTCCAGAAGGTGGAGCAGGTCATATTCTGCGAAGCCGACCACGAAAAGGCTTTTGCAATGCACAACGAGATACTGGGCAACACCGAGGCTATACTCCAGGCGCTGGAGCTGCCGTACCGCGTATGCGACGCCTGCACGGCCGAGCTGGGCATAGGCCAGGTGCGCAAGAACGAAGTCGAAACCTGGATGCCGTCGCGCGACGCCTACTGCGAGACCCATTCCTGCTCAACGATGGGGGATTTCCAAGCCCGCCGCGCAAATATACGGTACAGGGACGAGAACGGGAAGCTGCGCTTTGCCTTTACGCTTAACAATACGGCGGTGGCGTCGCCCCGGATTTTGATTCCCCTTATTGAGAATCACCAGCGGGAGGACGGCAGCGTAAATATACCAAAGGCCCTAAGGCCGTATATGGGCGGGGCGGAGGCGTTCTGATATGCGGATAAACGATATTAAGGTGTGCTATGGTATACCCGATTGATATGAATAAACCGTGGTATCATGGTTCTCCCGCAGAAATGGACAATTTATGTGAAGGCTCAACGATTACGCAATGGAAGGAACTTGCGGAAGCCTTTTCTGCAAAGCCGTCCACACTCGAATATTATGGGGCTTTTAATGCTATTTATCATTTAACAAAACGTCTGTTGAAGCTCAAACGTATATTATAAAAACTGTGATTTGCTGAGGGTGTCAGGTCTGTATTGTTTGGAAATCTTTGACATGCGGTAGGGCGGGGGCTCCGCTCCCGCCTGGGCAGTCAGCAACTTAGCAGGCGATTGATAATCGCCCCTACGGTTGACCGCTTTTTGTATCATACATAGGGGCGGCTACCGTAGGGGCGGCTATTAGCCGCCTGGATTGCTAAATTGTTGACCTTGCTCCCGCTTGGGCTGGGAGTAAGGTATCCCCATGCCGATTGTGTTTATGAGCTGCTTGATATACTTGAATCCATGTTAAACCTGCGCGTTGATTTCATTACGGTCAACGGGATGAGGACGGGCTGTTCCGCCGCGTTTAAGAATAGCGTGGAAGCGGAAAGCCGGTGGTTTTATGAAGCGTAGCGGCTGGGACTACACTACTCATATCGCACATAATTTATATTTTGGACGGTGTTGTATGGATAAAAATATTTTCGAAAAAGTAAGGGCTAATATAAATGAATTGGTTGATAAAAATGTCAAATGGTCGATTTATGTAACACATGAGGAAATTGAAAATTTTATGAATGGCTCTTTCCCTTCAAGATTCTTTTTTCCACCAAAAGAATGGTTGCCTGTTAATCTGGATGGTGTTAAAATTCTATGTTTAGCAGGTGCAGGTGGTCAACAAGCACCGCTATTGGCAGCTGCTGGGGCAAAAGTAACTGTATTTGACTTGTCTGAAAAGATGCTTGAACAAGATAAAATTGTTGCACAAAGAGAAAACCTCGAAATAATAATCGAACAAGGCAATATGTGCGATTTATCGAGATTTAGTGATAATTATTTCGACATTATTATCAATGCACCTTCATTGTTTTACATCCCCGATACGAAACCTGTTTTCAAAGAGTGCTACAGAGTGCTTAAAAACAATGGAATTTTTATAATGAACGCACCAAATCCTGTAAACTACATTCTTGAATATGATAGCGAAAACGGAGTATATGTAGCGTGTAACAAACTTCCTTACAAATCATTTGAGCATGAGAATCAAGGAGATTGGATTGAATATGGACATACATTAGAAACCTATATAGGCGGACAGATACAGTGCGGCTTCGCCATTATTGGCTTTTATGAAAACAGAAAAAATGAAGATGAATTTGAAACAGAATTTATGACAAGAGCAATTAAACACAACTTCCACTAATAAGCATTATCTTCATTTGTAATTACGAAGGGAGAATTCTTATGTTTGTCAAAATTCTTAAAACCGCTTACGGCTTTATAACTCTGCTTTCGCTGCTGTTTATAGGAGGTGTCGAGACGATGGCAAACCTGCCCGCCGAACCTGTGGTTAATAATAACGCTCAGGACTTCCGCGCCGTCTGGGTGTCCACGGTGCTTAATCTGGACTGGCCCTCGAAGCCCGGCCTCTCCGTGGCCGAGATGAAGCAGGAAGCCGATTACATACTGGACAGGGCGGCCGGCATCGGCCTTAACGCCATTATGTTCCAGGTAAGGCCCACCGGCGACGCGTTCTATAAGTCCGCCATATTCCCCTGGTCGGATTATCTCACGGGGCGGCAGGGCCTTGCCCCGGCCGAGGGCTTCGACCCGCTGGCTTACTGGATTGACGGGGCCCACGGCAGGGGGATGGAGCTGCACGCCTGGGTGAACCCTTACCGTATCACGCATTCCACGAAGAACATAACCCATGTGAACCAGCTGGCAGCAAACAACCCGGCGCGTATCAACCCCAACATGGTAAGGACATACGACCGGGCGCTGTATTATGACCCCGGCCTGCCGGAAAGCCGCCGGTTGATTATAAACGGCGTTAAGGAGATTGTGGAGAACTACGACGTTGACGGGATACATATGGACGACTATTTCTATCCCGGCACGGATTTTGACGACGCGCCGGTATACGCCGCCTCCGGCGGCCTGCTTACAAAGGACGACTGGCGCAGGGAAAATGTGAACACGCTGATTAAAGAGCTGCAATGGGCGATAAAGACCGCGAAGGCCCATGTGCGCTTCGGCGTCTCCCCCGCCGGGATATGGCAGAACGCCGACGCGAGCCCGCTGGGCAGCGCGACCAGCGGCTTCCAGTCCTATTCTTCGATATATTCCGACAGCCGCCGCTGGGTTAAGGAAGACTGGGTAGATTACATATGCCCGCAGATTTATTGGTACATCGGCTACGGCGCGGCGGATTACGCGGTGCTGCTGGAATGGTGGGCCGAGGTATGCGAAGGCACCGGCGTTGAGTTGTATATCGGCACCGCCGCTTACCGGGAGGCCGACGGGGAAGCGGGATGGCAGGGCGAAATTATAAGGCAGCTTGTGCTGTGCGAGAACTATGACGTTGCGGGGCATGTGTTCTTCCGGGCCGGATTCCTTAACGGAGCCCTGGGAGACCGCATAAAGGCCTATTATAACCAGGACGACAACACGTCCGAATTCCCTCAGATATTCGTGCCGGAACCCACGACGGAGCCAACGGTGCGCATGAGCAAGCTGGAACTGGTCCAGCCATCTGCCGATGTAACCGTAAGCGGTGCGAAGGGCTATTATTTCTTCGGCTCCAGCGACCCTTCCAAGACGCTGTATGTCAACGGATGGCCCGTTGAGGACCGCACCGAGGAAGGGTTTTTCAGTGTCTACGCCCCTCTGGGCCTGGGAAGCACCCCGCTGGTTTTCTCCCAGGACGGGCAGGAACCGGTTTCGCGGATGATAACCGTAAAGGAACCCGCAGGCCCTGGCACGCCGCCTGCGCCGCCTGTTATAACAGATATGACCGCCAGCCCTTCATACGCCGAGGTTAAAGAGGTTAACGGCGAGATGGTATGGGGTTATCCCGGGCCAACGACGACGGGCGGCTCCGACTGGGCGCTGAAGCCGGGCCAGAGGGATCGGATTGTCGCTAAGGCTCAGGCGGGGAAAGATGTGTGGTATAAACTGTCGGCGGGGTGCTGGGTTCAGGCCGAGGCCGTGACGGTCTCCCAAACGCCTATACATAATGCGCTGTCTAACGGACGCTACGTTCCGGACTTCCAATTCGGGACGGACGCGATTACCTTTGCAGCGGCGGATTATCCCGTAACCTACGCCGAGTATAAGAATAAGACGTTGACCGTATATTTCGGAGGACAGAATCAGATTCCAGCTTTAGACGTGGACATAAGCCAGAACTTCACTGAGACGATGCTGCAGAGCGTCGCGATAGGGACTGCGAACGGGACGGCTTATTATACATTTGCGTTCAAGCCGGGCGAGGAGCCGGAGGGCTATTATACCGAGTATGAGCCAGGTATCTTCCGGTTATGCTTAAAGAAGCGCAAAGACCTTGCGGCAGGTCCCGCACCGCTGACGGGCTTTTCGTTTATGCTGGACCCCGGCCACGGCGGGACGAACCTCGGCGCGAGAGGCCCTATGGGCAATACGATGGCCGAAAAGGAGATAAACCTGCTGATATCCCAAAAGCTGGCCTCGAAACTGCGCGGCCTGGGAGCCGAGGTAATTTTGACCAGGGACAGCGACGTATACTCGACGACTATGGCACGCACCGTGATGAGCAGGGAGGCGATGCCGGACATGTATATCTCGGTGCACTGCAATAGCATGGCGGAGATTACGGATTCGACGAATATCAAAGGCCTTACGGTCTGGTACCGGAACGAGAGCAGCGTCCCGCTGGCGGAGTGGTTCTCGGAAAGCCTATACGCCGTAAACCCGGGCACCACCAGGCAGAACGTCCTCAACCAGTCCAACTTCATGGTGTGCCGCCCGGCTTGGACGCCGTCAGTGCTGCTGGAGTGCAGCTTTATGAATAATATTTACGACTTTTCGTGGCTTATTAAGGATTCCAGCCAGGAGGCGCTGGCGGCAGCCGTGGCGTCGGCGATTGTGGGGTATTATAGATGAGCGGGCTTAATAACCGGAGGGGACTATGAGACGCTTCTTATCGATATGTATAATCATCGCAGCGGCTATCCTTACCGCTTGTAACCGGAGTTCCGGTAACGAGGCCCCGGCAGAGCCTACCCCGACGCCCGGCCCGGTTACGGGTTCGAATATCTATGTGGAGTATTCCGTCGAGAATAACGCCGTAACTATAATACGCTACATCGGCTCCAACACGGAGTATGAAGTTCCTGCCGAGATAGACGGCGCGCCGGTAACGGCGATTGGGGACGGCGCCTTCCGGGACTGTGTAAGGCTTGTGAGCGTCGCGCTGCCGGACAGCGTACAGCGCATTGGCGAGTACGCGTTCTTCGGCTGCTCAAGCCTTGCGGACATACGGATACCCGAGGCGATAGCGGAGATCGGGCCTTTCGCGTTTATCGCGACGCCCTGGTTCGATAACCTTGCAGACGAGTTCACGATTATAAATGATATCCTTATTAAATGCAACAGCGCGGAGC
>JAISVU010000077.1 GCA_031271375.1 Clostridiales bacterium
CGCAGAAAAGACGCGATAATTCGTCTTATAAGCCTTTACGATTGCTGGTGCTTGAAGAATGGACAAGCTACATATCCATGTTACAAGCCTCAGGCAAAGAGGGGCAGCAGACCGCCAAAGAGGTCTTGGCTATGGCGTTTGCTTTGACAAGCAAAGGCCGCGCTTACAATACGCATTGTCTGTTTTCCGTCCAGAAGCCGTCAATGGAATTCTTTCAAGGCTTTCGCGAGAATCTAGTGTGCGTCGTAGGCTTAGGGCGCATTTCCCCCCGAAGCCGCACGTATGGCAGGATTTAATGAGTATAGTGAATTTACCAACAACGGAAGCAAGCAGTCTGTTGGATGGTTGTTGGATGACACAGGCAAATTTGCTCAAATTGTTGTACCCCGTGTACAAGATTTTTCAAAGTTACATAGAGCTATAACTGAGGTTGTAACATGTTAGGATTTAAGCGGATTACGAGGTTGAGACCGGTATCTGGTTTCCCTCTGCCGATATTATTTTTTTACAGGAGGTTATGCTATGAAAGCAACAACGGCAGTAACGTGTGGTAACTGCGGGGCCGTGTGGAAGACTTCGATTGAAGACAAGAGGCAGCGGATGAATGTGCTTGCTGATAGCGAGGAATGCCCTTTTTGCCGGTCGCGTCCTATGGTTTTGAGGAACGACGTAACGGTTATGTTCAGAGATATTTTTGATAATCTGAATGATATCTCATTAAAAACGGAAGCCGTGTTTTTTGATCACAACGGTGTATCTAACCCGAGGATGGTCATCCGGCTTGATGACAACTACCTTATAGGTTGTATGCTTCCTAAAGGTTTTGTGCTTGTGCAGACGAGACCCAACAGCCCCGCCCCTTCGCCTGTAGAATTGCATCACTACCTCGATATTAACGTGGGGGTTCAAGACGCGATGGTTGCAGCAATAAAGGGAGCCGCCGAGGAGGTTTTTGAGTGGCTCCGTGCGAAGATGTATCTGCAACCTTTGAAAGCAAAGCAAGATTGTTGATGACACTGGCGGCGGCGTAGGCTTTCCGGGCAGAGCGGGCCGAAGGCGGAGCGGCGCCCGGAATGCCACAGCCGCCCGCCGAGCGTAGCGAGGCGGCAGCTGTCTGGGCTAGTATTACCCCAGACAGCTGTCGCAGAACCTGCAAACCCAGGCCACATATAGGCTACAGCCCTGCGACAAAATCTTGTCGCACTTGTCGCACTGTCGCATGTAATTTAGGATAGGTGATGATATGGCTGCTGACCCGCAACTCCGCAAAGCTCTGCTTACCATTAACAATCCGCAGGAAAAGGGGCTTGACCGCGAAACGATAAAATTCAAACTGATGTTATTGAGTTCAGCGGTATATTGGATAATCGTGAACGAAATCGGTCAAGGGGGTACTCCCCATACGCATATATACATAGCATTTTCGTCGGGGGTGCGCTTCTCAAGGCTCCAAAGGCTATTCGATGGTAAGGCTCATATCGAAAGGGCAAACGGAACCTCCGAGGAAAACAGGCTATATCTTCTTAAAGAAGGCAAATGGGCGGACACCGAGAAAGCGGATACTAGGGTTGAGGGTTCCTTTGAAGAATGGGGCGAAATGCCCACAGAACGCAAGTATGGCTTTAGTATTGAGTCCGCAATCATAGAATTAATAAAGGGCGGAGCGACAAACGCCGAGATTCTGCTGAAATTTCCCGATTATCTTCGCGGCCTTCGTGATATCGAATATGTTCGCCAAACCCTTAAAGCAGAAGAAAACCGTGACAAGTGGCGAAACATAACAACTACATACATCTGGGGCAGAACGGGAACAGGCAAAACGCGTTCAGTGATGGATAGTTTCGGTTACTCAAATGTATACGCAGTTAATGACTATAGGCATCCGTTTGACGGATATGCCGGGGAGGATGTTATGTTGTTTGATGAGTTTACCTCAAAAAGTATCAGGATTCAAGATATGAACAATTATCTTGATGGATACCCTTTGTCACTTCCTGCAAGATACAGCAATAAGCAGGCCTGTTATGAAAAAGTGTTTATCATCAGTAATTCTGATCTGCTTTATCAGTATCAGCAAGAGCAGGAAGATCAATCAGAAGTCTTTGCGGCATTCATAAGGCGTATCCATAAAGTTATTCATTTTAACTCCGATGGAACGCGGAATGAATATGACGCGGCGGATTATATGAAAGACAGAGCCGATAAAAAGGTAATCCGCAGGCTATTCGCCGGAGCAAAGGCTCTTGACCCTGCAACTCCAACGCCTTTTGATGATAGGGATGATTCACCACAAACAAGGTGATTGTCGGCAACGGAGTTGCCGTCATAGGATGGATAAAATTAATTTGAGGAGGATACGAAGATGTATAGCGATAGTTTCAATCAACATGCCCGTCTTACGGAGCTATTCCCCAGCGGCTTACCAAACATAGAATTATCCGTTGCTGTCGCTCTTGAAGCTGAAAGGCTGGCTAAGAAATATGGTAAAGACGCCTTTGATTGCGGGGATTTAATCAAAATCCTCGGCGTGGGCCGTAATAATGTCCGGGAACTGATGAGGTCAAAACATTTTCCCGTTTTGATTATCGGAGGCCGAAAAGTAGTTTCAGCTATAGCTCTCGCAAAGTGGCTGCTTAACGATTACTTGATACAAAATACAAGCTGATTTGGCTGATTTGGCAACAAAATGGTTGAATAATCACCCCGGATAAGGTATAATTAGCATATGTTCGGGGCGTATTTGGAGGAATTGAGAATGTCCAAGAATACGTCTACTTCCGATAAAAGGAGGATAAAAGGCGACGGCTCTGTTTATTATAATGAGGCCAAAAAGCTGTATGTGGCTCAAATAAACAGCGTGGATGACGAAACCGGGAAACGTATCCGCAAATCGGTTACGGGCAAAACAAAACCGGAAGCCGTTCAAAAAATGAGGGCGCTGTTATCCGGTAAAGCCGAGGCTCCAAAGCCGAAACAGGCCGTTCCGGAGCCAAAGAAAAGAACGCATAAGCTGTATGACTTCATGATGGAATATCTGATTGTTTTTAAAATGCCGACTGTCACTAGCCGCACTTTTGAATGGTATCGGAATATTTCATACCATATCCGGGATGGGCTCGGTCAAGCTGTAATCGAGGATTTAACCGCGATTGATATTCAGAAGTTTTTGAATCCTCTTTCGTTGAAAAATTCGGATAAGACCATAAAGGGTATACAAGGCTTATTGAATCAGGTCTTAAGACATGCTGTCAAGCTGAAAATCATACCATCAAATCCATTTGATGATGGCGTGAAGCGTCCTAAATCCCAAAAGGCCGCACAAAAGAGAAAAGCGCTCCCGCGACATGTGTGTAGGGATATACTTCAAGCTTTGGATAAATACCCAACCTATAAACCGCTTGTGATGGTTTTGCTGTACTCTGGTATTCGTGTTGGTGAGCTTATGGCGTTAAGGTGGCGAAATATTGACGAGGATAATATGCTGCTATATATTGAAAACGCTGTAACCACTAAATGTGAATTTGATGAAAATGGCAAAACAATCGGTCGCAAACAGATTATTAGCAATACCAAGACGGCAGCGAGCGAAAGGGTTATACCCTTAGAACTGGAAATATTAGAAGTGCTTAAAGAATGGCGGATTAAGTCTGAAAAGACACAGGCCAAAGCACGTAATCAAGGAAATGAGGATTTAATATTTCCTAACCAGTACGGCGGTATACGGTCATATTCCGGGTTCAAAAAGCAATTTCAACGGTTTCTTAGTGAAAATGGACTGGATGGTTATGGCATCACGTTCCATAAATTTCGTCATACGTTCGCGACGCTACTTATGGAACAAGGCGCAAATCCCCGCGTTGTTCAAGAGCTTCTTGGGCATCGTGATATAGAAACAACACTGGGGATTTATACGACGGTATCAATGGGGATTAAGGAGAAAGAGACGGGAAGACTCGCTGCGGAATTGAAGTCCATCCGTTCAATGACCGGGACAGACCAGCGGCACAATCTTATAGTGGCTCATGGGTTAAAATAGGCAAACCATAAGCAAACCGTAAGCAAACCGTAAATAGTGTCGCTGGACAATGAAAAGCGATAATCCCGCAAACCCTGACAGAGCAAGGATTCCAGCGGTTTAAGATAAACAATTATACCGTATTTCGGGACCAAGAGGTCGCTGGTTCAAATCCAGTCTATCCGATTTAATAAGATCAAATCAAGCTCCGCGAACATTTGTTTCGCGGGATTTTTTTGTGCCCGGCGGATATAAAGAACGGAGAGTTTTTCAACTCTCCGCTTTCCGCTGTCAATTCTCAATCGCTAATTGCCGTTATAGCGGCTAGGTTCGCGGTCCGACGGCTCCGTCATGTCGATGTACACTTCGCCGCGGTCCGGCTTGGGGCCGGGGATGTAACCCGCTCTAGGCCCGTCGCCGTCCAGCGTGGGGTAGCCGTGCTTAATGCGCTGGACGTTCTCGCTGTATCTTGTGCCCACCTTTACGATCTCGGTGGTTCCCCAGATGGCGGTGGCGACAATGCCCACTATTGTTAAAAATGCCCACATTTCAATCTCTCCCTCATTTTTTGGATTAATTGACCACATATACGCCGGTGCGGGGAAATAGTCTTATGTCTTTATATCTTTTTATGCTTGTTTAACTCTCCCAGAGCCTGGCTCCTGTAGGCGGCGGTCTGCGGCCTGGGAGACCGTCTGGGGGTTAGGAGCCCAATGTTCTTCCGCTCCTGCGCCCGTATCTGGACATCCTGCTCGACCACCTGGCTTATAAGGGCCTGCAGCCTGATAATCAGCGGCTTATTATCGTCGTCATGGGCTTTTTCGTGCAAATCCCCTTTTGCTTGGTCAAAGAACCCCTGGAACATCTCGTCATATTCCTTCACGCGGTCAATGAGGTTCTGTTTTTCCGCGTTGCACTGGATAAAGAAGGTACTGCGTTCCACAGAGGGCGGGCTTTGGAGGATCGTCTCCTGATTCTGCGTTATATTAAGGACGTTCTCCAGGGCGGCCTGCTTTTTTTCCAGTATGTCTATCAATATTTTTAATGTCACCGTAAAATTATCCATATCAGTTCCCGCTCTTACCGTTACGGTATACCATGCCGGGCTTCATCCCCGCGTTCATTTCGATCAGCTCGCCAACCGTTACGAAGATAAAGTCCCTCGCGGTCAGCTCCTTTATTATGATTGCGGCGGCCTCGACCGTTGTGTCATAATTGTCATGCAGGATTATTATGCTCCCGTCCTGAGCCCTCTCTATTACATGGCTCGCCACTGCCTGGGCGTTGTAATTCGTCCAGTCCCTCGGGTCGATATCCCAGTTGATAATCGACATATTAAGGCTCTTGGCAAGATTCACAACCTTATCGTTGCTCTCGCCGTATGGCGGCCGCAGGAGCGTCACAGGCTCGCCGGTAATCTTTTCTATTATTTTATTCGTTTCCAGTACCTGAAAAGCCAAAGCCTCGTCGGAAATGGCGTTTAACTGCTTATGATTGTAGGAATGGTTGCCCACGCTGTGCCCCTCGTTGTGTATCCGCGCCACGATATCGGGCATTGCGGCGGCCCTGTGCCCCTGTAAGAAGAACGTGCCTTTGGCGTTATATTCAATCATCGCGTCCAGTATCTTTTCGGTGCGAAGCCGGTCGGGGCCGTCGTCAAAGGTTATCGCGATATACTTTTTGTTGTCAAGCACCGGTGTAACGCCTTCAAGGAACCGCCCCGCTTCCCACTTTCCCCCTGGGGGAGCCGAAGCGTCCACGGGATAATAGGCGTCGTCCGCCCCGTTTTGGTACAGTTCGTCGGCGCTCCATAAAACGGAGCGGTAATGCTTCGCCGCGTATTCGGCAGCGGCCCAGTTACCGCCGAATTCCCAAATGGGCGTTATCAGCTCCGCGTGCCCGCCGTCCGCTTTATCGATATAAATATATAAATTCTCTTCATCAAAGGCAAAGTTGTTATAGCCGTCCGCCCCGGGGGTAACGCCGAGCTTGGGCAGCGCCCTGTAAGAAAGCTCGCCGCCGTAGTCGTAGCCGACGCTAAAGAGCTGGGCCAGCTCCAGCCTCGCCCCGCCGGTCAAATCAAAGGCCATCGCCCTGACTTCCGCCGTTTCGCCGTTCACCTTCGCGCGGAAGACGAAACTTACGGTGTTCGCGTCATAATAATGACTGTCAAAACGGATATCCAGCGCGCCTTCCGAATGAAGGCTGTTAAAGCTGCTGATTTGTCCGGTTATATAATTCTTTATAATATCGTTGACGGAGGCACTGGGGGTCTGCGGGTAAAAGGCTTGAACGGCGCGGTTTCCATCTTGTTCTTTTATCTCGCCCAGGGTTATGCCGTAAGCGCCCCGGAACACGAAGGCGTCCGGCTGGCTCTGGGACCCTGTGAGGACGCCGCTGTCCAGCTTGCTCATGTACTCAAAAGCGTCCCGCCCCTGCGCCGGTTCTTGCGCCGCCCGGACAGGGCTAGCCGCGCCAAGCATAACCGCCGCCGCCAGAACAAGGGCGGCAAGCATGGTTCCCACGGCTTTCTTTAGTATCCGCATTCAATCCCCCGATTTCTTGTCAATTATGAATCAATATTACTATGCTCTTTTTGTCAATTTCTATCAGTGATTTTACATGTGGATATTATTTCCAAGCTCTTTTGGCACTGTGCGGCATATTGGGCGAGACGCTCGGGAACGCCGCCTTCGTTAAAGGAAGCAAGCAGCCTTTGGGTTCTCTCAAGCTCCGCCTCAATATATTGCTTCAAGACAGGGTCCCCGCGTTCCAGCAAAACAGCGCCGAACATATAGCCGATATCGTCATAAGCGGGTTCCGCCCCCGGCGACGCGTCGATAATAAAATAAATGACGCCGCGCTCATAAACCGCCTGCTCATTATTTATCCGAAACCCCGCCCGGTGCAAAAACATCCTCAGCGCCGCGTGATCCCGGTTGGGAGAGAGTATCAGCTGCCGGAAAGCCGCGGCGGTTTCGGGCCGCGCCTCCAGGATGGATATAATGTTCATGCCGCCCATCCCCGCAATGCAGCATACGGACGCCTCGCCGGGAGCGACAGGCGCGAGGCCGTCTCCCAGGCGCGTTTCGATTATATGATCCAGCTTGCGCTCTTCTATCAGCCTCCTTGCTTTATCCAGGGAACCGGGGCTTTTATCCGCCGCGACGGCGCGGTGCAGGCGGCCCGCTTCGCAAAGGAATACGGGAAGATAACCGTGGTCGCAGCCTATGTCGCAGAGGGTGTCTCCCTTGACCAAAGCGGCGGCGGCGGCAAGCCTCGCCGATAACTTAACGCGTTCCATCTATCCCCTCCGGTCATATAGCCTGTCCTTATTCTATATGATGAACGCGAATAATGCAATAGTATTACGCATTTGCATTACAGAGAGATTTCCTGGCCTGGGACGAGGACGAGGCCGTCGTAATCGCGGAGCTGATCGGCTGCGGCTGCGAAACCCGCTACGTCGCCAGCGTTGTCGAGGAATCCCTCAAACGCGGGATTTTCGACGGCAGATTGTTCGAGGTGTATGCGATCCTTACGTCGAAGGGGATACAGCGGCGTTTCTTGAGAATGCTTGAACGTCGGGACAAAGTGACTATTTTTGACGAATATCTTTTAGTTAATATTGATAGTACAGCAGAAATTCCCGTTACCATCCGTAAGCGATTATTGGTAATATCTGTTAATGCGGACAAAACCTGCATTAATGCTGCAGAAACTACAGTTTTGGCAACGGAAACTCCGGTTTTGTCAACGGAAACCCCGGTTTTGTCAACGGAAACCCCACAAAGGAAAGAAAAAGAAATTAAAGAAAACGAAATTAAAGCAGCTGCTTCCGGCTTCGCTGGAGAACCCGAAAACAGGCAGCGGCGGCAGCAAATCGCGTGTGTTGAGGCTCTTTTTCCAAAGAGCGTAAAGGCGGCGGTGGCTCGGAGCATGGCGGAAAGCCTTTCCGGCTGGCTGGAGGTGTTTCCGCCCGCCGTCGTCGGCAGGGCAATCGTCGAAGCGCTGAATTATAACGCTCTAAACCTCAAATATATATGCAATGTGCTGAAAGCATGGCAGCGGCAGGGGCTTCATAACATCGGCGACCTTGAGCGGTATCTGGAGACCTTCAAAAAGGGCGGCAACGGCGGTGCGAATGCCGCCGCGAACAGCGAGCGCGTGAAAGCCAAGCACGGGATCATGGCCAGGGACTTCGATTTTGCTAAGTTGGAAAAATGGCCATGTAGGACGCCGAAAAGAGGGGAGGCATTGTACATAATGACCAATAATTGCACAGATGACCAAAGGCGGAAATCCGTTATAATCGACAATCCGCGAAGGCTGTTTATCCTGAGAAAAGAGGCGGAGAGGCTGGCGAAGGAGCTGTACAGCCTGAATTGCGACCTGGCGTATGTGGCGTCCGCAAGCCTTTCCCTGGCCCCGGCGAAGGCCAGCGGCAAGCGAAGCCCCGTCGAGGAATACGCGGTTAAAAAGGCCGCCCTGGAAGAGAAAATCTTCGAAAACAAGGAAAAAATCATCGACGAGTACACGCGCCTGGAAACCGCCATCGGGGCCGTCGAAGACCCCGAGGCGAGGATGATCCTGCGGCTGCGGATCATCGACGGCCTGGGCTGGGAGGAAATCGGCGAGGAGCTGCACATGCACCGCACCACCGCAATGCGTAAATTTACGGGGACAATGCGCTTGTAGAGGCGGGGTCATGCCGCCTGCTAATGAATAATGAATAATGAACACCTGGAAACGTAGGGGCGGGGTTAAAGTAGGCGCGATTTTGCGCCGGTTTCCCGCCCGTCATTTGCGGGGTCATCCCGCCCGTTGCGTTCGCCCCGTCATTGCGGGCGAGCGAGGGCGCTCGCCACTACGAAAAAGTTGCACACAATGCACGTTTCACCTGTGATATAACCCGAGTTTGCCACTTAGTAGCAAGAAAAAGGTAAAAGTGAAAGGGAAGAATTCTGAAAGCAAGCGGCTTATGCTTGCTTTTTTCAAAAGGATATGATAGAATAATAAAAAACGTAC
>JAISVU010000213.1 GCA_031271375.1 Clostridiales bacterium
GGGTGCTACCGGGCATCACGAAAACCGCATGATCGCCTATAAATGGGAGGACGAGTTGTACGAAACAACTTTCCTTGGCCTTGAACTGGCAACTACCCGCACAGGCATGGTCAGCATGATAGGTATGTTTTTAGCTTTTTAAGCCGTTTTTGAATTCATATGTTTGCCGTGATTATATGGAAAATTAATCCTTGACATAGCACGGATTTTGTCATATAATGTGATTTGCACACAACAACAAGGAGTCTGTTACTATGTCGGAGCCCCAAAAAGATGTTGCTATGTCGGAATACAAAAAAGAGAATGTTTTTAAAAGTGCTATGAAAAGATATCAAACCAAAATGGGGTATCAACTGTTCTTTTTCTTGTTTCTATCTGTTGTTATGGTTGTAGTACCGTATTACTTACCTGATCTTGGTCAGATTATATACAATGCTGTTGTATTTTCTGGACTAACAACGGTTTTCATGCGGTTGGTGGTAATTACTGATAGTGTAAATGGTATTGAACCAACAATTAGCAATAATAACGCTCAGCTTAGCGACAATATAAAAAATTCTTTATTGTCAATCGATAAAGCCACTGTTGAGAAACATATACAAGATTACTCAAAATTAGTTGACTCACAAAAAGAGACACAGAAAAAATTTGACCGAAGTATGTCAAACACAAACAATACTATCAGCGCGAGCGTGGCTCAAATAAGTACAGAGCTAGAATCACAAATAACTCGGTTGTCTACATACTTAGATTCAAGGCTGGAGGCATTATTAAAGCTAAATGAGGTGAGTGATAGTATTCTCAGGCTCGATCATCCGTTTTTTCGAGACTGCTTAGGTAACGTACTTACATCACTTAGGTCTGGAACCTATATTACGAACTATGATGAACCCGGAGCGTATTTGCAAGGGCTAATTAAGCATTCCAATAAAACGATAATAGCAACCTGTATAGCGAAAAAGACTAGTGGCTTTGATGATTTCGATTTTACCCCCGAATACCTAGCTGAACATGTTAAACGGTTGGCCTGTGGGGTTAAAATAACTAGGATTTTTATATTACCCTCAGAAAATGAAGATTTTGACGAAACGTCGATTTATAATAAAATGAAATCACAATATGATATGAGAAAGCACGGGGAAATTGATGTCCGTTTTGTCCGTGAATCTTCTAAATCAAAGAGTAATGGTGCGCTTTGTAAAGATTTCCTGATAATGGATGACGAAATACTAATGATGCGAGGAGAAAAGCCAAAACAAAAAGTTACAAAGATTCCAGGCGAAGTAAAAGCCTATAGGCAAGAGTTTTATACAATTCTTGGTGATTCATATGGTGACTGTAAAGAGTTTGATTCTTCTTACATATGTAATAGCTCAACTGACCACAAGATTAAAATGAAATCGCGTTAATTGAATCTACATCTGGAGTATGTAGCCTATGATGCAAGCCGCCCGGAGGGGCAGCGGCAGACCAATCATGTCCATATTTATATAGACGTTCCGGAGTTTCTGCACCTCGCCCATGAAGGGCTGACCGGCGCACTGCATTTCAGGTCAAAACAGCAGCGGGAGGAAAAGAACCAGACTCCGTTGTACGAGCATCTCGGCGGTACTTCCACCCAACGCATGGCTCAGTACGGGAAAACGCGAACGGACGGTAAAAGTCTGTCCCGTATCGTAAAGCTCATCTGGGGTCAAAAAGTCGATTATCTTTTTGTCGCCGACAGCGGCCCGGGCGAAACCAACGCCACCGGCCTTATCGTCCCGAAATTTGGGAAGGAGCCCGAAAACCATGTATCGGTCGGACTTAACTGGCGCAATCTCAACGAACTCCTACTTATGACTAAAACGCACTATGAAGCGTGGCTTTCGGCCCAGTATGCCAAGAATCACTAACCCCGGCAGTCTAACGGGAGTAATAATTCGGTATGGCAGATCTGTGGCGTAAAATTGGCATTAAAGTGGCAAGGGCTATATCATAGACATGTAAATTGAGCCGTGTTATAATCCTACCATCTTAAATTACGCTCTTCGATTTTACTGGGTATTCTGCGGCATATAAGCAAAGGATATTTTATCATAGCGTTGCCTTTATGGCGGCGCTATTTTTTTGTTGTAAAAAGAAATTTGTTGAGGTGTAATGTATTCAAAGGGGTGGAGTAAATTGGTTTATTTATCAAAAGGCATTCTCCCGCGGAAACCGTCGCCATATACGCTGTCCGTATCGCATTGCGGGCTTCTCCATAAGCTGGTCGGCACTGAGGCCGAACTTTGGCTTGCGGGTCGGTATGGACCAAGGCGGGCTGTCATACCTGAGTCATGCACAGCTCTTGAACTGTTGGCTGAGAAAGGCGTTGTCGAACTGCATAGCGGTGATAGCGGCTATAGCGACTCTGTATACTTCCGTTTACTGATTAACTGTATTATATGCCCAGTCAGAGTCAAATCAAGTATAACTGTGATGAAGCCAATGGAACGGGTTATCTGGCGATGGATAAGGAACGCGGGTCTGCGCTTAACTATAGCCGAGCTTACCCTGATAACAGAGCGGGGTATAAAACCTGTACGTTCATTGTTGGGTGAAGGAAACCGCCAACCGCTGACCGAAGAGATTTACACGACAGATACAATCTCTGACGGGATACTTGAGTCCATGATGGAAAAATCTCCAGCCAGGGATGAGACGGTACATGCGGTCCTGGGGCTGCTTGCAAAAAAGAAAATCTACATTGTTTAAAACGGCGGGAAATTGTTGTATAATGTTTTTGAAAAAACACATTGGGAGGCTGTGTAAAAAGTGTTCAGCGCTGATGATCTGCTTAATAAGCTTAAAGAAATCGAGTCTCTTAAACGCGACAATACGGATGCCGACGGCTCTTTGACATTCGAGCCCACCGGTGTTATGGCGGGCCTTGAACTGGCAAAGCGTATGATCAAGACAAAGGTCTGTGAAGAATAGCGGTTGACGGGCTGGATTCGTGGTGATATAATCCGAATATCAGTGTCAGCGGTTTCCATAAGGAATCAAAGTTGCTAAGTTACTACGCAGTTTCAATTTATCATGCCAGACCGCCGCCCCCGGACCGCCTAAAAGCGCTGGTGGTTCGGAAACACCAGGCTGGAGATAAATTTGAAATCGCTATTAGTGTCAGCAGGCGTTTTATGCCGGTTGGCGCTTTTTTATTCTTGCGAAGCAGCTCGCCAAACGTGTGAGCTTGCTCACGCATTTGGCGAGCGCCGTGGATTGGTCTGCTCCGCAGCTTTTTCGCGGATCAGACCACAGGTTTCCACCTGTGATTACGGGTTGAAATATATCATTTGCGGGAAGCCCCCGCGGAAAGGATGGAATATCCATGTTAAAGATGTTCGTAACCAATGCTGTCGTATCGAAGGGATACGACAGCACCCCCGCCTTTCGCTTTTCGGAAAGCACCGAAAATCCCTCAGTCCGGTTCAGGATTGGCTCAAAGGTGTACGACAAGAAGGCTGAGAAGGA
This sequence comes from Clostridiales bacterium, assembly GCA_031271375.1. Lineage (GTDB taxonomy): Bacteria > Bacillota > Clostridia > Lachnospirales > WRAX01 > JAISVU01. The sequence goes on from JAISVU010000213.1 coordinate 3,496, forward strand.
GCATCGCTACATTAACTTGAATGTCAAGGCCTTCGGCTACTTAACCGAGCGCATTAAGAACATGAAGCTGGACGCGGGTTCGTATGTTAACATTATAGGCCGCTTCGACGAAGAGCATTGGGAGGATCAAACGACTAAGGAGAAGAAGAGCGCCTTTGTGCTCATTGTCGATGAGATCGAATACAGCAACGGAGGCGGAAACGGCAGACAGAACGGAGACGCGAACAGTTCAGCTAGTTCAGCTGCTCCCGCTCCCGCCGCTCCTCCCGCTTACCCAACGCAGCCGCCGGATAACTTCACAGGCTTTGAGGGTTTCGGAGGAAAGAATCCTTACTTCTCGGAAAACTAAGGGAAGATAACAAAATGACTACGGGCGTATAGGCGCGCAAAAACAGCTTCCAAGGTTTATGCGCGCCTTTTTACGTTCCAGCGAGGATGTGAGCTAATGAAGAACAGGGCATTTAAAAAAGCAGACTGTGCCGGAAAAGCGCCGTTATCTTGCGGACGTTCTCCGCGACAGCACCAACGGTTATTTGGATGAGGCTTTACTCCAGCGTATTCTGCGGTGTGTCTCTTTAGAGGCGCAATATGCCGTCTATGTTTTTATTGACAGGGGCGCCTATACAGAGGCAATTGAAATTTTCATAAGAAAGAACCTGCAGATCTTTGTCATCAATGACTGGGACAAGAGCGGCTTTGAGGCGGCTATCGCGACACCCAAATCCGTAACCGGCACTAAAAGTAACAATAGGGCGATTTTTATCTATTCGCCGCATCATAAAGCCTGGAGGGGGTTAAAATGCTGAACAAATTCAAAGATCGTGCTGTTTTAGAAATACTTATAATCCTCGGAGCGATGGAATTGTTTTTCATGCTCCCGCGTTCATGGCCGCTGCTGTTTCTGGTGGTTCCCGGCATTCTTTTCGTAGCGCTCTTGATATTATCTAAGTCGGTAAAAAAGAAAGGAGCTTACAACGCGGCTGCGCGTAAAACGGCACAGGCTTTGAGCGGTATTCTGGGTCATCTCTTATTGGAACAGGATATCGTCTCTATAGCGTTCGGTATACTGGAAAGACGGATTACGGAGAACGTCACATCACTTAATGCCGACGCCAGATGGGAATGGGCCGATTCACACACTTACGATATATTCGCCGAGGATAAGCCTCTTTTTATTATGCTTAACAGAACCGGCGGATTCAGGAGAGCTGAGGTTAAGGTTGAGAATCACGAGTTTCGCAAGCTTATTTATGAAAAAGCGATTGGAATAACAGCAGAGGAACTCGGAGAGGAACTCGACAGTTATAGTCCTTCCGGGCTTGATGTTGAGCTGGTTGAAGACGAACCTGTCGATTACGCCCTAATCGCTTTTCAATGGGTGGATGTCAACATGCTTGAGCTAAACAACCGCTGTAACGAGCAAATAGCCGCCGGAGCTTCATCTATGCTTATACCCACGGTTGACTTGCCTCATCCCGACAGCTGGCCAGCTGTCCGAGACGAGCTGAAACGCGGCGGATTTGGCGATGTTGAGATTAATGAGAATGGGATCAGCGTGTCCCTCGCCGCGTAATAACAAAAACATTTACTTAGAAAGGAATTGAGAACATGGCTTCAGCTACAAGTAAACTTTTCGCTTTCAACCGGGAGCTTCCGTCACCCTTTGACAAGCTTGCCAGCAAAAAAGTCAAGGTATCCTCAAAATATGGGGACGGTACGGAAGCGACGCTTACCTCCACGGTAATCAAGGCCGTACACGCATACCTTAACTGCGAGAACGGAACGACCGAGGAGGCCCTGGGCATGATAGACACCCGAAGCGTCGCCGAGTATAAATCGTCGGTCAAGCCGGACGCATACCACATTGTCGTCTATGACTCAACAGGCGGAAACGTCCTGGCAAGTATTTACGATAAAAACACCGAGGCGTTCGAGAATTACACTGTGGGGAATAAAGCCAGAGACGGCGCCGCCGTCATGTTCGCGATGCTTCCGGCGCTTATGCAGGATGAGGAATTCAAAGATACTTTAGCCTCATACCGAGAGATTAAGAACGGCGGATACACTGACCTTACAGCCGCGTGCCAAGACATGGCGGTTCTTTGCGATAACGCTTACCGGCGTATAGCGGACGAAACATGTGCCGCCAATGTCAAGCTCAAGTTGGAAGGCTCAGGCAACCTGATGCGCATTTCACAGACGCATTTAGATTCAGGCAACTTCATGCCAAAATCCGTCATAGCGGGCGAATTTACAATCTTTGCCCATAATGCCGCCGCTCCCATACTCACTCCGGACGCCGCAGTTGACCATAAGGATTTTGTGGGACGCTATATCCTTGACCCGTCCAGGATTTTAAATCACCGTGAGTCAGGCATGGTCCCCGTATTGGAGCCATGGTATATCCTGCCCGTCCAGGTGGCCAACGTGTGCAAGCATGCCTTGGCGTCCACAGGAAAACCGTCGCGGATGCGTAACTTTCTGCTTCGCGGCCCCGCAGGCACCGGAAAGACTGAAGGCGCGAAAGCCATCGCCGCCGGTATGGGGCTACCTTATGTCAAATACACTTGCTCCGCAAATACAGAGATATACGACTTCATTGGGCAGGTGTTTCCCGAAACCGGGCTCCGTTCAACCGGCGACGCCGAGTTGGACCGGGAGCGTGATGAACTAGCTGCAATGGGCGGCATCACCTATGAAAACGTGGCGAAGCTATTAAATCTGCCTGGCCTGGATGACATGGATTACGATCCGGCTGGCGTCTACAAGGCGCTTACGGGCAAGGACAAGCCTGAGGCCTCATCCCAGGACTGTATGGCATTCGTCATGGCTCTTGTGACCGATAAGGTTCAGAGTTTATGCAGCAATGCAAACGAAGGCCAGGACTCAGGACAGTCTTATATCTATGTGGAAACGGATTTCGTCCGCGCACTTAAATACGGCTGGGTTTGCGAAATACAGGAACCATCCACTATCATTCAGCCCGGCGTGCTTGTCGGTCTTAACTCGCTTCTGGAGCAGTCAGGAACCATAACGCTGCCAACCGGTGAAATTATCAAGCGCCACCCTGACACGGTTATCGTCGTCACCACTAATATCGACTACGAAGGCTGTCGGGGCATGAACCAATCCGTGCTTGACCGGATGAACCTTGTTCTGGATATTGAGCTTCCCCCGCCTGAGATAATGGCTCAGCGTGCTATGAGCGTAACCGGCTGCGAGGACGATTACACGGTTTCTCAGATGGTTCAAGTTGTCAATGACATGGCGGACTTCTGCTGCAAGAACGGTATAACCGACGGTTCCTGTGGAATGCGCGGTCTGATAGACTGGATTATCAGCGCCGAAATTACCGAAAATCCATACGAATCCGCGCTTCATACCGTAGTCAGCAAGGCGACGGCAAACGAGGAGGACAGGCATGCGCTAATAACGTCAGTGCTGGAACCCTTGTTCGCGCCTAAAAGACGCGCGGCTAGCGCGTAGTCATATTATAGAGAGGAGAGTTTACTCTTGGCAAGAGTGGATCACAAAAAAGTACAGCAGCTTATAGCGCAAAAGCGTAAAACCATAACAGACCGACAATTCTTTTCGTCCCGCCTTTTGGCGGGAAATTTTGAAGATATGGCGGCTGCCTAGACCAGAAGGTACGGACATACCCGCCGGGTCAGGGTGCGGACGGTTTGGGAGCCTAAGAATCCAAACGCCGCGTGTACCGACAATGATCTTATATGGATCAATGCCGGGCATCCCTTGGTAACGAAAAAGCGGGACAGGACGGAGCGCTATGATATCGTCTGCGGCATGTTCGCACATGAGCTTGGACACGTTCTCTACACTGACTTTCTGGCTATGCAAAGCTATGCTCTGTACTTTCAGTCAGGCCGTTGGTACCCTGAGAAGCCTATCCTCAGGAACCGAGACGAGCGCATGGCAGCAAGCGACGTTCAAGCTTACGGTAAATCAGACGAAAAAGAATGAATGCTTTCCTGCGGCTGGCACACGGTATTGAAAACATACTGGAAGACGGATACATTGAAAGCAAAATACTAAACCGTTATCCAGGCGTCCTCGGCCATAGCCTTGAAGCTTCGCGGGCTCATCAGTATGAAACGATGTCTACGCTGACGCAGCTGATCGAAGGGGAATCCGAGAACAGCCATATCTGGCTTAGTATTACTTCGCTGATATTGAGCTATGTCAAGTTCGGGGAAATAAAGTATGGAGATGAACCGATTTCAGACGAGCGCTTACAGGCGGTGTTTTCCTTGATTGCCGAACTCGACCGTGCGCTCACTGATCCTTCAGCTAGGGAACGCTGGAATATTACAAACATAATCATTATACGTTTGTGGAACTACATCAAGGATTTTCTTGAATACTGTGAGAAATTAGCGGATGAGGCGGAGGCTTCCGAAGACGGCGTTGGCGGAATTTTGGGAGCCTTGCTGTCGGCATTGGCCGGAGCGTCTGAGGAGGCGAAGGGAAGCACAGCCCCAGCAGAGGAAGCAAAAGGTATCCCGTCATCCCCGGCTTCCGTCCCGGTCAAACGGGCCGCGACCGCCAAAAAAGCAGCTGCCAGCGTAAAAAAGCCTGACGAAGAAAAATCGGAGAAGGAAAAACCGGAAGCTGGTACGCCGGAAGATGATGATCCTAAGGAAGAAAAACCAGGCGAGGACAGCATTGCTTCCCCAGAAAACAAGGGGGATCCCGAACCTGGTGAGGTTGATGAAGCTGACGCGACCGGGGACTTGTACGAAGACAGAAACATTCCATCCGGTACGGATGCCGATTCATCACCGTCTAATTATGTATCCGATAAGGAAGGCGGGCGGATACCCCTGACTCAGACCGACGATGTTTCCTCGCCTACAGGCGGTGAAACCACCCGTGACGACGATTATTCCGGCAGCGGCTACGCTAACTCCGCGGCTGATATAGATCGGCTGCTGGATAATATGGCGGAGAAGGCCGCTGCTAAACAGCTTGAAACTGAGCGTTCGGCGGAACTGAACGACCTGGCGAAAGCAGTTTCCTACGGAAATATCCACAAAGGCTTAGACACCATTGTTCACCGGATGCCAGAAGTTGAGGACAATACAAAGGAACAATATAATCTAATTGCCTCCCCTCTTGTCCACATCTCAAAGCTGCTCCAACGGTCTATTTTACAGCAGTTAAAGGATAAACGCTCCGGCGGGAAGCAAACCGGTCTCCTTATGGGACGAAGGCTGGACGCCCACGCTCTGCCCAGAAACGATGGAAGGGTTTTCTACAAGAACGCATTGCCCAACCAGATCCCTGAACTGGCTGTGGGGCTGTTAGTTGATGAGTCAGGCAGCATGTCATGCGGAGAAAGGGCAACCTATGCCAGGGCTACTGCGATTATCCTATATGACTTCTGCCGTTCCCTTGGCATCCCTGTTATGGTCTATGGGCACTCAACGAAGGGTTCGGCTATCGCGCTGTACTCCTACGCTGAGTTTGACGATATCGACGGCAACGACAGGTATCGGATGATGGACATATCATCTCGATGTAACAACCGCGACGGTGCCGCATTACGGTATGTGTCGGAACAGCTCTCTAGGCGCACAGAAGAAGTGAAAATACTAATACTCATTTCCGACGGGCAGCCGGCCGACAACGGTTATTATGGCACGGCAGCGGAGGAGGATTTACGCGGCGTTAAAGCCGAGTATTCTAAAAGGCATATAATTTTTGTGGCGGCGGCCATAGGCGACGACAAAGAAGCCATACAGCGGATTTATGGTGATAGCTTTCTTGACATAACTGACCTGAATAAGCTGCCCGTGGCCCTAACCAATGTCGTTAAGCGGCATATTCGGCTATGACTTATACTTCAGATAGGCATCATATAAACGCCATTCGGTATTATGCGGATGGCGTTCTTTATTCTCAAAGGAAGAGGTGTTGATCATGTCCGAGGGACAGAATCATTCGCTGACCAGCATTGTCTCTTACCCGGAGCGCGGTGTGGGCGGAAATAACAAATACCGGGGAAACTGCTCCCGTGAGCTGATAAAAGACCTTATCAAGCATTTTAAGATACCGCATATATCTGATTATATGTGCGGAAGCGGTACTATAAAGGATGCTGCGGATTCTTTAGGCGTATCAAGCAGCGTCTATGACCTTCATAGCGGGTTTGATCTTATGAAACACGATGTCCCGGATCGGCCCGGTTTTATTTTCCGGCATCCGCCGTACCACAATATAATCACGTACTCAGATTCCATGTACAGTGCGGCGGATGTCCAGTCCCGGTATGGATACGATCCAAGAAAATCCGACCTATCACGCATCCCAGACTGGGACGGTTTCGTGAAGGCCATGAATTACTGCGTGATGAAGCAGTTCTGCGCCCTCGAAAAAGGTGGGCGCATGGCGGTTCTGGTAGGGGATATAAAAAAACGCGGCAAGCTTTACAGCATGATTTTTGAGCTTGCAAAACCCGGAACGCTAGAGAACGTCATTATCAAGGCTCAGCACAACTGATTTTCCAGTACCACCCAGTATAACAGTTCTTTAACCCTATCGCGCATGAGTATTTGCTTCTGTTGCGTAAAGACGCACCGCTGTTATACTCCGCTTTGCTCACATACCGGCGTGAGTCGGATATACGCGATATGCCCGGCGCTTCGTGGCGTGATATCGTAGCAGACGCTATGGAGGGTTTACAAGGCGCAGTTCCGCTAGAAAAGATATATGCGAAAATAGAAGGCTATAGACGGGCGAAAGAGCAGCAATACTGGAAAGAAAAAGTGCGTCAAACGCTACAGTATAATCCAAACCTGTTTTCCAGCCCGTCCCGCGGCATTTGGGCTTTGATCAAACATGGCTCGTAGGATGATTGAAAAATATAATAAGAGCTGAGCGACGCCACACATCTTCTCTCAGCTTTTTTATACGGTTTGAACTGGCACAATTATCGTCATTACGGATTATTTACTGCCTTTTTACCTTGCGTTAGTTGAACAGGAGGCTGAACATAAGGTATAATTACGACGGAAACAAAAACGACATTTATTCACAGGAGGATGCAGATGAAACGCTTTATCACTCTGTTTTCAGCCCTCGCCATGTCTTTGGCGTTAGCGGCTCCCGCTGCGGCCGAGCAAAGGACGCCTTACCAAGACGCCATAACCGGGCTTGGCGACGCCGGTGTTATCCCGGCTGTGTCTCAGGAACAGCTTGACGTGTTCCGCCCTCTGACAAGGCTTGAGGCGGCGGTCCTTATCTCTGACGCCTTTAACTTGGCAGAGCTTCAGCCTCAGGAACTGGCCGACAGGCCAGATTTAGTCAAAAGGACAGCCTACGCCGGAGCTCTTGAGAGCATCAATGAAGCATTTATGGTTTCCGCCGCGAAGGATACCATTGGCAGCCCCGCTCACGGCGCGGTTGAGGCCGTTATTAACGCCCAGCTTATGAGCATAGACGGAACGGCCTTTAATCCTGAAGGCCCCATGACCGGACACGAGTTTGTTACCCTTCTGGCGAAAGCCTTCTACGGCCCGGAAAAGCCCGTTGACCACGCTTATCAAGCCGTCCGGGACGGCTGGATCGACGCCCGGTTCGACCATGACGACTACATAACCCGGGGGGAAGCCGCGCTCGCCGTCTACAATATAATCGGCCGCGAGGATTACGAGAGCGTGACGCTTTTCGTTACATCAGACATTCACGGCCACCTTATCCCATACATGCCCGCCGGTTCAGC